>CALHZT010000319.1 GCA_938040995.1 uncultured Pirellulaceae bacterium
GGGAGGGTGAGGCCTCGTCCGAGCGGTACTGCCTTTCCCATCCAACGCACCGCTATCCCGCTTAGCCGCACCGTCATCCCCTTCTAACGCGTCATTCCCGCGCAGGCACACCGTCATCCGCGCAGGCGGGAGTGGCTCGCCGACTTGCTTCGAACATTTGGAGGAGCTGACACCTGTTTCAGCTGCAACTGGGTTCCCGCGTTCGCGGGAAAGACGGCTACGTCCGTTCACGCGAAACAGGGAATGGTCTACTTCGAATCTCGTGACTCCCACGACAAATGTGATCCAGATGACTTGCTTCGAACTGGGAATCTTCGAACTGGGAATCGGGCGCGACCAGTCTGTCGTTTCAATTCTCGCTTGAATTGGAATTGAAATCGACCGTTTCCTCTTTGAGAGTCTGCGGTGACTTTGCGTATTGCGACGGGCATAGCGACTTGGCCGGGGCTTTATTGGAAGAACGGCCAAATTGATGATGCCAGACGCTTCATGCCGGTGGTGCGTGTCGGTAGAATTCTGTATCCCGCGCAGCACGCTGACATCGCGAACTGGCCGAGGGATTGTCGCCTGCGCCTGCATACCCGTCGATTGGACGAATGATGACTGACAACAAAGACGAATCAAAACAACCGCCTGCGGACGAAGCAGCCAAAGCTGCGGATAGCGGCGCGAATGCCGATGCCCCCGTGGAGGCACCATTGCGGAGCGTCCATACGACGAACTTCCCGCAGTTGCTTCAGCACTTTAACGCGTCGCTTCTGGTGACGACTTATCAAGCCGGAAAACTTGTGATTGTCCGGGCGGACGGTGACGTGATTAATACGCACTTTCGCAACTTTAAAAAGCCGATGGGGATGGCTATCGACGGAAACCGGCTGGCGATCGGTACCTCTCAGGAGATTTGGGAGTTTCGAAATGTGCCTGCGGTAGCGCCTCGACTGGAGCCAAAAGGCAGGGTTGACGGCTGTTTTATGCCACGTAGTGGTCATATGACAGGTGATATTCAAATCCACGAGATGTGTTACGAGGGCGACGATCTGTGGTTTATCAATACTGCGTTCTCGTGCCTGTGTACTCATGACAGCGAGCACAGCTTTGTGCCTCGTTGGAGGCCTCCGTTTGTGACCGAGCTGGCTCCCGGCGATCGCTGCCACCTGAATGGACTGGGCGTGGTCGGTAACAAACCGAAATGGCTGACAGCGTTGGGCAAGACGAATACGACAGGTGGATGGCGCGAGAACAAGAAGGACGGCGGGATCCTGATGGATCTCGACTCAAACGAGATAGTTCTCGAGGGGCTGTCGATGCCTCACTCACCAAGGTGGTATCAGGACAAACTTTGGCTGATGGAATCGGGGAATGGCACATTCGGATATGTGGATTTGGATACGTGTAAGTACGAGCCGATTGTAGAGTTACCTGGATTTACTCGCGGACTCGAGTTTTGCGGAAATCTGGCCTTTATCGGCTTGTCGCAAGTTCGCGAATCGGCGGTTTTCAGCGGGATTCCGATTACAACTCGCCTGAAAGAAGAAGAACGGACCTGCGGCGTCTGGGTTGTAGATATCAGGAATGGCCAGGTTGTTGCCTTCCTGAAGTTTGAAGACGCTGTTCAGGAGATTTTTGCGGTATCTGTGCTCCGGGGCATACGTTATCCGGACCTGATTAACCACGACGCCGAACTGACCGGCAGTGCGTTCGTTCTGCCTGACGAAGCTCTCAAAGACGTTCCGGACCGTTTGTTGCGAAACGAAGTGGCGAGCGCGTCACCGGCAGGCGCGACAGATAGCGCCACTGATGCGGGCGAATCTGAATCAAAAAGCTAAAACCGCTGTCTCGGGCGAGGTTGATCAGTGCTCTTGCCATAGCCGGCTCAAATAGTAGGCAAGAGCCCGTGCAGCCTTCATTACCCGCCATTGTTTGCATGGTTCTTTGCTTTTTCCGGGTTTTCCACCAAAGCTGCACAATTTGGTGATCGATCTCGATCAAATCCTTGCGAGCCCTGAAATCCGAAGATACGATCGAAAGGTGCGCGTACTATGCACGTTATAGCGTTGGTACCAGATCGATCGAATAATTTTTAAGTACTGCGGGGGGCTTCGCAAGTTTTCCCCGGGGAGAAAAAACATGGCGCGAAAAAACTGGATGCGAAAGTCAAACAAGAAGCGCCGAGCTGCCACGCGGCGGAAGCTCGGTTGCGAAGGTCTGGAAGACCGTCGCGTGCTTGCAACACTAACAGTCACCTCCCTCGCCGATGCCGGGCCTGGATCGCTTCGCGACGCTATTGCGACGTCCAATACGAACGGCGAAGCCGACACGATTGTGTTCGACAGCGCTATTGCTGGTGGCACTGTGAGCTTGACTTCAGGTGCACTGCAGATTGGCGAAACTGGTTTCGCAACAGACATCACAGGCTCTGGTGAAACCATTGATGCTGGTGGAGCCTCGGGTGTCATCACTGTGGATGATGGCGACGGATACGTTCAAACACCTGATGTTGTTGTCACAATTTCCGGCCTCACCGTGACGGGTGGCAGTCGACTGGATGCCGTCAACGGGGATGACATCGGCGGTGGAATTGTAAATTCCGATACATTGATTCTTGATGACGTCACTGTGACCGGGAACACGGCCGCATTCGGTGGCGGCATCGCCAATGCTGGCGGGCTTTTGACGGTCACCGATTCGATGATCACCGATAATTCGGGCACCTCGAACGGTGGTGGCCTTTATGCGTTTGGTGCGTACCACGAAACTTCGGTGACGGCAACGACGATCTCCGGGAACGACGTTGGATCGCAGGACGGTCCTTACATTACGACGGGTGGCGGTGTTCGAGTCACGGACGGTTTGACGACCATTACTGACTCGACGATTTCTGGAAACACCGGTGACACGACAGGTTCGGCCTACGACTACGGTGGGTATGGTGGCAACCTCTTTGCGGCTGGTTACGCTCAGGTGAACCTCATTGGCTCGCAGTTGCTTAACGGTACTGCGACGAACGGACTCGGCGATTCTGGACGTGGCGGAAATCTACAGCTCGCGGGATACGCTGATGTGGTCGTTGATGACACGACGATTGACGGTGGAACCGCTTCATCGATCGGTGGAAACATTCTGTTCGGTGGGAATTCGCTGACGATCACGAACAATTCGGTCGTTTCTGGCGGTACCGGTGAGCGTGGGGGCGGAATTTATGCTTTCGCCGGCGGTGCGGTCATCATTGATGGTGGTTCGACATTTAGCGGGAACACGGCGACTCTGTTCGGAGGCGGCGTTAGTGTTGCTCCCGGTGGCGACGTAACGCTTGATGCAGCGGTCATTACGGGAAACACCGTGGCGACGACTAGTGGCCTTCCATGGGGAGGCGGAGCATTCGTGGCCGGTGCATTTGGATCTGCTCCTGGTGTACTCAACGTTACCAACGGCACGTTGATTGACGGTAACAACGCCCCGGGATCCGGCGGTGGAATTTCCGGGCTTCCGCTGGGCACAGCTAATTCAGGTGATCCGGATGTTGCTTGGATGAACGTCAACATTTCCGACAGTACCATCTCGAATAATTACGCAGGAGGTAATGGTGGCGGCGTACACACGCCACGTGGCGGCCAACTTACAGTGACCGGTAGTACGTTCTCGGGCAACACCGCGGCTGGGAGCGGTGGTGCTCTCAATAGCTTCGGCTATGGTTGCGGCGTCGGGGCACTCAGCGGCGTTCAGGCCAGCTGTGCTGGCACTGCCGGTACAGGTTCGACGTACTCGAACATTACTGGTAGTACGTTCGACAATAACAGCGGCGCGTACGGTCACATTGTCGGCAGTCAGTACGTGGGTGATCCGGATGGCGATGGCGTCGTTGAATTTTTCGACGGTCCAAGCGTTGTCACCATCACTGGTTCGACTCTGAGTAACTCGACGACGAGCGGTGGTATCGACGTTACCCAAAGCAGTCTGACCCTTATTGAGAGCACGGTTTCTGGCAACGACAACAGCGGCAGCGACGGCGGCGGGATCGGCCTATTCCAATTTACGGGTTATGGCGGCACGACCACGTACTTCCTGAATATCGTAAATTCGACGATTACCGAGAACACGACCGATATGGCCGGTGGCGGAATCTACGCTTCCTACTACGGCCAGGTTGACCTGACCGGTACAATCGTTTCCGGGAATACGCAAGGCTCGTCGGGCGACATCTACAATAACTCGGCTCCGTATCACACGGCCACGGATACGATCATTGGCAATGCGGACGGAACCGCCTTTGCTGCTGATGGAGTACTGATTGGCGATACGGCGTCTCCGGTGGATGCGTTGCTGGGACCTCTCGCCGATAATGGCGGGCCAACGTTGACGCACATGCCATTGGCTGGCAGCCCGGCAATTGACGCGAATGCGTCCAGCACAAGCGGTGCTGACCAGCGTGGGGCCGAGCGTCCTTGGGACTATGCCGGCGCGGCGGCTGGAGGAGTTGCTGACATCGGTTCCGTCGAAGCTGGTTCGCCAGTGGATGATGGGTTGCCTTGCGACTTCGATGGCAATGGCGTTTGTGACGGTCTCGACATCGATGGTCTGCAGGCAGCAGCTGTTGCCGGCGGAACGGACCTGACTTACGACCTGAACGGTGACGGCGTTGTTGACATCACGGATCGTGACGAGTGGTTGCTGGATGCTGGCATCCTGAACGAAGGTGGCACGAGCGGGTATCTTCTCGGTGACTTCAACCTGGATGGCTCGGTCGACGTTTCTGACTTCAATCTCTGGAATCAGTCCAAGTTCACTACCAATTCGAACTGGACTTCTGGCGATCTGAATATGGACGGTGTCGTCGACGTTTCGGACTTCAATGGTTGGAACCAGAACAAGTTCACTTCATCGTCCATCGTTGCGAACGACAACTTTGACGTTCCGCGAGCCGCGGGAGTTGAAGTCGCTGGTTCGAATCATGCTGGAGCAGGACTTGGGAGAAGTCGGGCCGCGGCGTTGTCAAGCAAGTTAACTACCAAGACGACATTCGAAGGTGACATTGCCAATAAGGCAGACAACAGTCGTGTTGCCTCCCGAGTTCAACCGTTGGCGACTTCTTCAGGTGCAGTACAGTCGGCCACAGCGTCAACTGTAGTTGCCGTGGAAATGGAAGCTTCACCGGTTACGTCGGCTCACACGATTGGTGTGAACAGCGTAGCCGATACGGCATCCAATGAACTGAAAGTGAACGACGGACATAAGGTCAAAGAAATTGCCGATAGCCGGCTAAGAGTTTCGACTGTTGCTCAGGCAGCAGATGAAGTTTTTGCAGACCTTGGATCTCTCTAGTTCTCTGGTAGCCATTTAAGATTTCGAGGCGGCATCGACCAAAGTCGATGCCGCCTCTTTTTTTGTACCCGCTCACGCGGGCAAGGGGCTGGCTGGGGTGTTGTGAAGTTGGTCTCGCAGTGGATTTTACGTTGCTCCAGACCGGACACGAACTGTTACAGCGCCATCCGAATACATCGACGCGTATGGCCGCTCCTCCCCGTCGCTAAGGCTCCGCCCCTCCACACGCGACAAGTGGTATGCCCTGCTCATTCCTCGCATGACACAACTGTGTCGGAGGAGGGTTGCTCGGGTCGAGCGGCCGAGGTCAGGCAAACGGCTGCAGTAAATCTGGCATGAGCACGAATGCCACTCAACATTGAACTTACAACACCCTCTCGAACCTGAGAAAACGTCATTATCCGTGAACGGTTCCCTTTTTTTGCTGGTCGAAGACCAAAGCAACTTTGGGTTTACGTCACATTGAAGAGTTGGTTGGTTCTCGTCCAGTCTTTTAAGGCCTAACCTGACAGATGCCACGATCATCGTAGAGGCTGAATTGAACAGGATCCCCGATATGCCCCTTACATTTAGGCAAGCAGCCAAGGCATAATCAGGAATCTTTGTGATCGATGAAGGCATCCCAAATGTACCTCAATGTCGCCGCCTACCAGTTTGCACCACTGAACGATTTGCCTGGACGGCGCGCGCAATTTCGAGACCTGTGCGACCAGCTTGAGCTGAAAGGCTCGATCCTGCTCAGCCGCGAAGGCATCAACTGTTTCGTGGCAGGGGAGCGAGATTCCATTGATCGGTTGCTGGGAGAAATTCGCAAGATTGATGGATTCGCCGACATCGAAGTCAAAGAGAGTTTTAGCGTAGAGAAACCGTTCAATCGGATGCTGGTGAAGATCAAGGAAGAGATCATCGCATTCGGTGTAGATGGAGTGGATCCTCTCGCGTATACGTCGCCCAGAATTACGGCGAAAGAGTTGAAGGCGTGGTTTCAGCAAGGTCGCGAGTTCACGATGCTGGACGTGCGAAACCGATACGAAGTCAATCTTGGCACGTTCGACGGCGCCGTTGCACTTGAGATAGATCACTTTCGCGACTTTCCAGATGCCGTTTCCGACCAGAGCCAGTCGTCCGCGATGGCTGCTGTGGATAAAGATCGGCCGGTCGTTACATTCTGCACCGGTGGTATTCGGTGTGAGAAAGCGGCTCCGTTACTGGAACAGGCCGGATTCACCAATGTGCTGCAACTGGACGGCGGAATTCTGAAGTACTTCGAGGAGTGCGGTGGCGAGCACTACGACGGCGAGTGTTTTGTATTCGACCAGCGGGTCGCTCTCGACAGTCAACTGCGGGAAACCGAAACGACTCAGTGTTATGCGTGCCAGTTGCCGCTTACTGCCGAGGAGCAACAATCAGACAAATATGTGCCCGGGAAGTCCTGCCCGAATTGTTTTGTTGCGCCTGAACAGGCGGCGGAAATTGCCCTTCAGGCTCGCAACCAGAAAATTCGAGAGATTGCGACACCGCTGCCTGGTTCGCAGTCGTACATCAACAAGCGGCCGATTCACATTCCGCAGCATGCGAATGGGATGCAGCTGATCGAGTACTTGCGCTCGAACTTTGGATTCGTGCCGCCTGATGCGTGGATCGAACGGTTTGAGCGAGAATTGCTCGTTCTAGATGACGAACCAGTCGCAATAGATCACGTCGTCGCGGCAGGTGAGCGCTACGAGCACTGGTTTCCGGACACGGTAGAACCCGACGTGAACCCTGACATTCAGGTGTTGCACGAGGACGAGGCGCTGGTAGTGGTGAATAAGCCGGCTCCGCTGCCGATGCATCCGTGCGGGCGATTTAACCGAAATTCTCTTTCCTATTTACTGGGAGAGGCTTATCGCCCCCAGCAGCTTCGGCTGGCGCATCGACTGGATGCAAACACATCCGGTGTTGTCGTTTTTAGCCGCAAACGCGAGGTTGCGGGTATCGTTCAGGAACAGTTTGCGGCATGCAGTGTGTCAAAGTATTACGTTTGTCGCGTCATTGGTCATCCGGAAGAAGATGAGTTTGAATCGAATCGCGCGATCAGCTCCCGACTGATGCGAGCTGGTGCGCGCGGCGTCAGTCAGGATGGCGACCCGGGCCTCGAGGCGCTGACGCGATTCCGCGTACTGTCGCGCGAAAGTGATGGAACGTCACTCGTCGCTGCGACTCCGGTTACCGGGCGAACCAATCAGATTCGGATCCACCTGTGGCATCTTGGGTGGCCGATCAAGGGCGATCCAATGTACGTCGAAGGGCACGGCATTAACGCAAGGCAGACGTTGACCGTGGCTGACCCACCATTGTGTCTTCACGCTCACAAACTAAAATTCGCCCACCCGGTCACGAATCAAATGGTTGAGTATGTTGCTCCTCTTCCCGACTGGTCCACGCTGGAAACCAGCGGCGTATGAACGCACGGGAAGTACTCTTTGGCTCGATAGCCGGCCTCGTTGCGTCAGCCGTCTGGGCCGTCGCGAGCGTTCTTTACAGCCGCGTGCCGGTCAGGGCGCAGGCGATGGCGACGTTCAAGAACGTATTCGCGACGGTGCTGATTGGACTCGTTCTTTTTGCATCCCGTTTCCATGCGCAAGAGCCATTCTTCCAGGCAACCTCGCGATCGTGGAGTTTTCTTGGACTGAGCGCAGTTTTCGGACTCGCGATCGGCGACGTCGCCTTTTTCCGCAGCCTGCAACTGATAGGTCCGCGGCTGGGGCTGACGCTTACTTTACTTTCGCCCCCGCTTATTTCACTCATGGGCAAAGTGTTTTTGAATGAGACCCTTGCCGCCGAAACCTGGATGGCGACTGGAGTCACACTGATCGGGCTGGCCATCGTGATGCGTGAACGCGCGGGCAACAAGGAATCGGACAGCACCGTAGAGCAAAGCAGGTTGTTTTGGCTTGGAGTCGGATTCGCGTTGCTGAACATTCTCTGTCACTGTGGTGGCTCGATCCTGATGAAAGTCGGAACGGAGGGGCTAGGAACGGTTGAAGCGACGTTCATTCGGCTATTTGTTGCATCGTGTGTGATGCTTCCGGTCGGATTGTGTACCGGTCAATCGACTGAGATCAGAAATCTGGCTCGCGATCGTGGTGAGTTTTTGAAGTTGGCCTGTGCGGCGTTTCTTGGCACGTTCCTTGGCGTCTGGCTGATGCTGACTTCGTTCAAATATTGCCCAGCCGGTATTGCGGCAATTATGACGTCGACATCGCCAATCTTTGTGATCCCCATCGTCTGGTTGGCGTGCGGCGAACGGGTGTCGCGGACCGGGATTGTTGGTGCTGCCATCGCGTTTGGCGGCGTTTGTTGGTTGTTACTTCCGACAGCATAGATGATTGGGTAAACTGGCCTGCATCGACCTGAGTGACGGGAGGATCTTTCTTCCCGCGAAACTCCCTCTCGTTTGTTTCGCCATACCATTCTTCATGGAGCCACCAAGTGAATCGTTTTGGATTCGTATTTTTCAGTGTTGTCCTGTCGTGCACTCTCTCTGTGAGCAATGCCGAAGACTGGCCGGAATGGCGTGGCGCTGACCGTACCGATGTCTGTCGCGAAACGGGGTTGCTGAAAAGCTGGCCGGAGGGTGGCCCGCAGCGGTTGTGGATGTTTGAAAACGCAGGAGTTGGTTACTCCGGGTTCTCGGTCGTTGAGAACCGTCTGTTTACGATGGGCACACGGGATGACCAGACCATTCTGTTGGCGATTGACGCGACGACTGGAAAAGAGCTTTGGGTAACGCCGATGGGTGAAGTCCTCAAGAACGGATGGGGCAATGGCCCGCGTGCGACACCGACGGTTCGCGACGGAATGGTTTACGCGATGTCCGGTCCTGGCGTGCTTGTCTGTGCCAAAGCCGAAAATGGGGAAGTCGTCTGGCAGCGAACGATGGAGGAATTCGGCGGCGTCGAGCCGAAATGGGGATACAGCGAATCGGTACTGGTGGACGGTGATCGAGTGGTTTGCACGCCTGGCGGAAACGTGGGCATGGCAATCGCGCTCAATCGAAATAGCGGCGAGCTGATTTGGCAAACGGATCCGCTGTCGGGCCAACCGCACTACTCATCGTTTATCAAGGTCGAGCACGATGGTAAGCCGCAGTACATCCAGCTGGCAAGAAAGTTTGCTTTCGGACTCGATCCGGAAACTGGCGATGTTCTCTGGGAAAGCGACTGGGATGGTCGAGTCGCAGTGATTCCAACGCCCATCTACAGGGATGGAAACGTCTATTTGACTTCCGGGTATGGTGTGGGTTGCAAGTTGATCAAGCTGGATGGAAACAGCCCGAGCGATGTTTACGTCAACAAGGTGATGAAGAATCATCACGGTGGAGTCGTGTTGTTTGGCGACTATCTCTATGGGCACTCGGATGGCACTGGCTGGGTGTGTCAGTCTTTTCAGTCGGGTGAGATGAAGTGGCAGGAGAAAGATGTTCTCGACAAGGGAGCGATGGCAATCGCTGACGGCATGCTTTACTGCGTTGGCGAAAAATCGGGGGATGTGGTTCTCGCGGCGGCTTCACCTGACGGTTGGAGCGAGAAGGGGCGGTTCACGCTTTCGCCGCAAACGAAGATTCGAAAGGATCGCGGACGAATCTGGACTCATCCGGTGATTTCGGGTGGCAAGTTGTACTTGCGTGATCAGGACCTGATCTACTGTTACGACGTGAAGCAGTAACGTCGCGGCGCCCGGCGTAGCCTTTTATCAAAGACGGTCTTTCTATCGAAGGACAGGCATTTCTATTCGTGAATCGACGATCGGTCGTCGTGCGGCCCGTTGAAGTGGTTGCCCGCTCGGCTGAGTATTGGACACCGGCCTGACCGGCTGGTCACCCCGAAGGTTCGGCGGTCGGGCAATGCGAGCGCGTGGCATTTGGCCAGCAGTGTTCGCCCGCTCATTGACGGTTGAAGCGACCGCAACAAACTTCTGTTTGACTGGCCGGGATACCGTTCGCATCCTCGCGGCGAGATCCTGCATGCGGGGGCCATTGGTTTCTGCCGCGTAGGAAAGCTTGCCTATAAAGCCGCATGTTTCTGTAAAGTTGATATCTGCCGTGCGTCCGAACAGCGGCGCAATCGACTTGCCAACAACATCTGCCATTCCAGAATCAAGCTTCAGGAAAACGTCCAGGCGATTCCTTGCCTTGTTTCGCCCGTTGACTTTGACATAGTCGGTACGCAGGAGCATAACGCATTGGCCACGAATATCCTGCTTGAAGAGTGGCCCTTCGTAAACGCCGGAACCCAGATAGACGTGGACGTTCGGTGTGCCGTATACCAGGTCGATCTTGCTGGTCGTTCCCGCGCCATCCGTTGCACGAAACTCGAAATCGCCGACTCGGTCCAGCGTCAATTGAGTCGCATTCATCTGTTGCCAGATGTCGATCACAATTTCCGGATTGCGAATTAGCAGCAGGAACAGCTGCGGGTCGGTGTCAATCGACTTGATCGGCAGGCGCCGGTAGATCGTTGGCTGATTGACGACGGACTGGATTCGTGCTGCCGCGTCTGGAGTCATCGAAGCCCATGGCAACGATTCGAGAGCGTTTTTTTTCTCTTTTCTGGAGCCAGTGCCGCCGGATTTCGCCATGCTACGACCCAGCTGTTTGAGTGGTGGCAGCTTCGGCAGCTGAGAGAGCGCTTCGCCGGAATAAAACGACACAATCAATGCAGCGATCGCGCAGCTGGCGATCGTGCGATATTTCGAATTGCTGCCCAACATGGGCCCCCCGAAGCGTTGTCGATGCGAATGCTACCCTCAATCAGGGGCCGTCCACTGACGGTTGCATCGAGATACGCTAAGGATCGGTATTGGATCGGCACTGCCACAGCTTAATTGTGAAAGCGGTGCGCAAGCAGTTGCAGCGATGCTGGTGTTGCATCGCATTTTTCTTCGTGGTTCGATCCAGTCAGCAAAAGTCGACTTAGAAAAGGAACCGCAAGAATGGCCAGTCGTAGACCGCCGGGATCTTGTCGGCTGCCATTAGCAATGCGAGAGCCATAAATGCGCCAAAAAGCACAAGGTTAAAGTCGCCAACCGATTTGCGAGGGCGATTCTTTGCACGAGTTTTTGCTTCTTGTTTGGCAGGCGACAGGTATTTTTGTGTTTCAAGTTTCTGATAGGTGCGAGTCATCGTTCTTCCCTTTTTCTAATGCACCCTTCAACCAGGATGAAGGACCGAGGTTCACTTACGCAATTGGTGTACCACCGGCGCGGTTCAGAGTTCTTGCCGGGAATTCAGCGTTTTCGAAGTCGACTTGTGAAGAGTGGAGCTGGCTGGTTTCTCTTTCGCATCAGATGTGGTTGAAGTTCATTACCGGAACGGACTGGCTCGGCTTGCCCCTTGCCGGTTAAGCGATCCGGTTAGTCTGGGCAGGATGTGACGGGGGATGTTGAATCCGTACCGGTCGTTACGAGTTTGGGCCGATACTTTCCGCTGGACAGGTACAAACTGGACAACCCAATCAACCCGCGTGACCCAGCCTTTGGGAGATTTTGACATGAGTCGTCGGCTAATCATGGTTGCCTGCCTTCTGGGCATTAGCGTATTGAGCGCAATGCCAGCACAGGCAGGATGGCGTGAATTTCATTACCGGACGATGCTTGACTGGCATCGAAACAACGTGTGGCCACAACCGTGGATTCATATGGACCGTATCGCAACGTGCCGCATGTTTGACTTGCAAGCCCAGAATGGATGGGCACAGCAAAGTACACTTACGAGTTTCCACTTCAACCCGGAAACGCACAAACTGACAGAGTCGGGACGCAACAAAGTCCGCACGATTCTGATGCAGCATCCTGAAGCGTTTCGCACGATCTTTGTCGTGATGGGCCAGGAAGAGAACGATACTGTCACTCGCCTGGATTCTGTCCAGCAAGTCGCGTCGAACATCACGATGGGCGCTCTTCCTCAGATCCGTCGCGTCGCTGTTCCGCCTCGCGGCTGGCCAGCCGAAGAGATCGATGCCATTACGACTCGTCGCCTGGAATCGATGCCTGAACCACGAATTCAACAGACGAATGGTTCGCTCACAACGAGTGTTAACTAGGCAAAGCGTTTAATCTCAAAATGCTGCCTGATTTGGCAGCATTTTCGAATCAAAAAACGGGGTGAAGCGACCGCGCACCCCGTTTCCCTGCATTCACCCAATGGAGAGTAGTCCTGTGCGAAAGCGACACGCCATGTCAGCCGCCAAGATCGCCGTCGTTTCAATCGGCTGGATCCTTGCTGGAACTGTCAACGCGCAGCTCCTGCCCGCCATGCAACCGCGTCGTCCAGTCGCTACCGCACGACCCGTTGGCACACGCATGAATCCTCAGATGCAGTTGCAACAGTATTTGCAGACTGGCATTCCGACGCCGGGAACGATTGTGACAGAAGGCCCACCCCGCGTTGTTTCGGTTGGCCAGCCGATGGGCGGAATGGGTCAGGCAGCCCCAGCCAGTTTCATCGATTCTGCGAATCCTGGAATGGCATATCCGGGCATGACGGCTCAGGGTGGATACCCTGTTCAGCAAGTCGCCGGTCAGATTCCTGTCGGAAGACGTCCTTATGAACAACCATTGACAGCGATGGAATCCAAAGCTGCCAACGACGCACAAGTCGCATCGCTCGTCGCAGCCGCCGGACGCTATGAGAGCGCCGGCCAACCTGCCGCCGCTGTCGAAAGTTACCACCGCGCACTGGAACTGGATGCGACGGACTTTCACACATTGATGAGTTTTGCCCGCCTGAAGCATCGGATCGGCGACCTCGATGGAGCCATCTTTACCTATCAGTCAGTGCTGAAGCTTCATCCGAATAACGCCATGGCTCAAAACGACTTGGCACTGTGCCAGGTTCGTAAAGGCGAACTGCAAAATGCCGCTGAACTACTCGAGGCAGCGGTCGCCAACAAACCAAGCAGCAAACGGTATCGAAATAACCTGGCCACTGTCCTTGTACAGATGGGTGATACGAAGGGCGCGATCGGCGCCATTACTCCGACGAGCGGTGAAGCGATTGCCAGGTTGTTTGTCGCGCATTTGCTCAAGGGTAAAAATCAGCCCGAAGAAGCAACAAAGCAACTGACCGAAGCTTTGCGGCTGGATCCTTCTTTGATCGCAGCGCGACAATTGCTGGCCGAGCTTGAGATGCCGGTTCGCATGGCCGCCGAGCAGATGATGCACATACCTGGCAAAGTCGTGATTCCGGCGCAGACGGCGACCGCACCACGTACCGGAAACATTCGTTTGCAAAGTGCGGAAGCCCCGATTACTCAACCCGCAACGACGCAATCCACCGCCGGAACCGTGCAGCGTATCGGCGAGACGGATGAGGCAAAGGCGATTGATGATTCGATGTCGGCAGTTTTCCGCGCCGATCATTACGAGATTATTGAGTCGCTCGAGCAGAAGTCGCCGGAAGATTCGACGAACAACTCGCCGAACGAGCCAGCGATTCTCAAGCTGAAGTGATCGGCCAGGTCAATTATTCTACAATCGTGGCTTCGCTGCTGAGAAAATTGAGAAATCGCACACCCAGAGTCGAACCGGGTCGCGCGCGAGAATCACGTCAAAAAGACACGCGAAGAAGAAAGTAGTGGAGCCGAAGGGAATCGAACCCTCGACCTCTTGAATGCCATTCAAGCGCTCTCCCAACTGAGCTACGGCCCCGAAGGATTAAACGGTATCAACCGGTCCGTCGGGTGTCAAGTTGCCGGGAACGCACCTCCCTGAGAAGCCGCCTTGCTGAACCGCTTGCTGATCCTGATGCGAATCGTCCTGCCGATCATCCTTATCGGCTGGATCGGTCATAGCGTCTGGAAAGAGGACCCAGACGCACTCTCCGGGCTCTGGAACCGCGAGAAGAACTACTTCCTGCTGGGGTGCTCAGTCACAGCCTGCCTGACGGCGATGGTGATCACTTTTTGGCGATGGTTCCTGCTTGTTAGGGCAATCGATATCCCCTTTCGCTTTCGCGACGCCCTGCGGCTGGGCTTCATTGGAAACCTGTTTCAGTATATTGCCCTCGGGACCGTCGGTGGCGATCTGTTCAAGGCCATCTTTCTTGCCCGCGAGCAACCGGCCCGAAAGCCCGAAGCCGTCGCCACCATCTTCATCGACCGCGCGGTCGGTTTATTGGCGTTGCTGATCGTGACCTCGGTAGCCTTTTTGAGCTTTGGATGGCAACGGTTGCCGGACGAGCTTCACGTCGTTGCGATCATGTGCTTCATCATTACGGCCGTCGCACTGTTTATTGTCGCGGGCCTGCTCTTCACCAACGCGACCACCAAACCGCTTCGCTCACTATTCCGGAAAGTGCCCGCGGTTGCGGCGTTGTTGCTGCGCGGCGAACACGCGTTGCTTCTTTATCGCGAGAACCGCCAGTCATTTTTCCTGGCATTGTCGTCGGGTTTCGTCAGTCACTGTTTGTTGGCGACGGCAGCGTACTTCGCTGCAGCCAGCATTTATGCAGACCATGCAAGTTTTTCAGAACAAGTCGTCACCTGGAACATCGCAGGTTCGGTATCAGCGTTACCGTTGTCACCGGGTGGACTCGGGACGATGGAAGCGACGTACGCTTCTCTTTATACCAACGTGCCCGACGGCGGTCGCCCGAAAGCGCACGGTTTTACGATCGCGATTCTGTTGCGAGTCGTTTATGTGATCGTGGCCGCGATCGGTATCGTCGTGTACTGGTTCAGTCGACGGGAAATTGATCAGTTGATGAAAGAGGCGCAGCTGGAAGACGGTGATTGAAAACTTGATCTGGCATTCAGGTCAATTGAGAGTTCGGCCAGCGTAAAGACTCACGGAATGACGGCCGAATAGTTCGTAGTGGATCTTGTCAAAGATCCTTGCAGCAATGCCGCTTTTCGCGGACGACTAAGGGATCTTTGACAAGATCCACTACCTCACACCGGCTGAACCTCACACCGGCTGAAGTTCGCAAAACGCCAGGCGGAACTTTCTTTGCTCGGGCGGATTCAGGAATTGAATCGTAGCGGTGCGTTTATTTTCCTTGCCACTTAGTGCCATCACCTTTCCCGGTCCGTATTGCGGATGCTTGACCAACATGCCGAGTGAATAGTCTTCCGGAGGAATAGGCTCGAACGGTTCGGGAGCCGGTGGGTCGATACCATCATGACTGTCGTCAGCCCTAAGCATCTCGGCCGCCGTTGTCATCTTGGCGACTTTCCGATTTTCGCTATCTGATTTCCTGGGCTCGGACGGATCCGACTGGTCAATGTCTCCTTCGAACGGATCGAAACCCGCGTCCGCGTCCGCGTCCGCCGCCTCGCTGAACGACTGCTCGACATTCGACTGGTCCGCATGTTGTGCCCACTCATCCGCCAGATCGTCGAACGCTTGCGCATAATCGTCAACCGCCTCGTCCTGCTGCCCCTCGTGGCGAGCCAGATAAGTCGCCGGATCGGTGCCGTAGCATTCCATGTCGGCTCGAGGCAGTTCCATCACGAAAAGACTCGGCACACTTCGCCGATGCCGACCGCGATACTCGCGATGCTCGGTCAGGCTCAGTTGCAGGTTCCGCTCGGCTCGCGTGATGCCGACGAAAAGCAGCCGACGTTCTTCCTCCATCTGGAACGGATCGTCGCGAGAGCGTTCATGCGGCAAGATGCCCTGCTCCACCGCCATGATGTACACCGCCGGGAACTCGAGCCCCTTCGCCGCGTGCAACGTCATCAGTGTCACGCAATCAGTTTCGGCATCCCATGCGTCGGTGTCGTTCACCAATGCCGCTTGTTCAAGAAACTCTTCCAGTGTCCCGCCGTCTTCGTACCGGTCATCGAATTGCTTCGCAGCCGTCAGGAGCTCTTCGATGTTCGCCAGCCGCTGTTGATCCTCTTCCGATTGTGAGTCGGCAAGATGATCTTTGTAACCGGTGTCCATGAGGACTCGGCCGACCACCCCTTCGACTGGATCCCCGGCGACTTGGGAGAGGCCCTCGAAGATTTTCGCAAACTTGTGAAGCGAATTTGCGGCTCGTTTGGTCAAGCCCTCGATGTTTGTGGCTTCTGCTGCCGATTCGAGCAGAGTCAAATGATGCGCATTCGCATGTTCACGCAAACGTCCCAGCGACTTGGCACCAATGCCTCGCGGCGGAGTATTGACGACGCGAAGAAATGCTACCTCATCCCGATCGTTGTTGATCAGGTGCAGATATGCCATTACGTCCTTGATTTCTTTCCGCTGGTAAAACTCGACTCCGTTCACGATCTGGTACGGTACGCCGTAATCGTGCAACGCGTGCTCGAGGTTTCGCGAAAGCGCATTCGTGCGGTACAGAATCGCGAAGTGCTTCGGCCGATGCGTGCCCTCGCGGATGCAGTCACCAATCTGTCGCGCGATATCGTCGGCTTCTTCCCGCCCGTCCTCGTAACGGACCAGTCGAACCGGCTCGCCCTTGTCGTTATCCGTGAACAGCGATTTCTGTTTTCGATACTGATTGTTGGTGATCAGCTGGTCGGCGACATTGAGAATGTGTTTCGTGGAGCGATAGTTCTGTTCCAGTCGAACCACTTTCACCTCCGGAAAGTCGCGTTCGAATTCAAGGATGTTCTTGATGTCGGCTCCACGCCACGCGTAAATCGACTGATCAGGATCACCAGTGACGGAGAGGTTGGGGTGATCGATGGAAAGGCCACGCACGATCGTGTACTGAGCCAGATTTGTATCCTGGTACTCATCAACCAGAATGTACTGGTACCGCTCATCGAGCGAGGATCGCAGCTCGGCATTGTCTCGAAGCAGAAGAGCAATGTGCATCAACAGATCGTCAAAATCGACCGCGTTGGATGCGAGTAGTCGCTTTTGATAGTCTGGATAAATCTCTGCGGCGATGGCTTCGAGTGGCCCGCTGGCGGCCATGCCATATTGCTCGGGTGATATTAACTGGTTCTTTGCGTTGCTGATGACGCGTGCAATCTGAGCCGGCGTGGAGCGGCGAAGCGGGACTTGATTGTCGTTAATCACCGTCTTGAGAACTGCGAGGCTATCCTTCGCATCGTAAATGCGAAAATTTTCCATCAGTCCTACGAGGTTGCCGTACTGCCGCAACAGCTGGCTGCAGAAACGATGGAACGTACTTACCCAGACAGGGTTGCCCGGCGCGAGTCGGGCGATCCGCTGCCGCATCTCCTCGGCGGCTTTGTTGGTAAACGTCAGCGCGAGAATGTTATGCGGCGGAATCTTTTTGTGCAGCAGGTGGGCAACGCGACTGGTGACGACTCGCGTTTTTCCAGAACCAGGGCCGGCGAGAACCAGCATGGGGCCGTCGACATGAGTCACGGCTTCGCGTTGGACGTCAGTTAAATCTTCGAGGAATTCCATTTTGTGGGGGGGATGCTAGCCGCGTTTTCGTTAGTCGATTGTTAACTTAGTCAAACTTTCGATGTCGTTTCGAAATGAATCAACGTGTGAGTCGATTTACCAAACACACGTCATATCGAATTATATCGCGTTGATACGTTCTGTTGCATGTCGGGGCGAAGGTTCCGGGTCCAAAAAAATTGCGCGAAACATCGGAGAATCTATGCGTAATACTATGTGGAATCGTAAAGCTTGCTATACTCGGCGACTAATCATTGACGAAGGATCGTTGATTCGCACGTGTATGGATGCCAAACGTGTGCAAGATTCGATTCAATTTTCTTGTGTTTCGAATTGTGACTACATTTTAGAACGGGAGGGACCCCCTATGGCGACTCGCATTCCTATCGGCCCGGGTGCAGATCCAAATCAACCGCTTGAAGAGCGACTGGAAATGAGCACGGCGGAAATTGGGCTTTCGGTGCGAACGACAAACTGCCTGGAAGAGCGCGGTATTTTTACAGTCAGCGATCTGCTGCACTGCACCAAGAAGGATTTGCTGGCCATTTCCAACTTTGGTGAAAAGACTCTGGAAGAGGTTTACTCGTCCCTGGAAACTGTCGGTTTTTACCGTTCGGAACGTAAGCCTCGATAGTTTCCCGGACAAGTTCAGGAACTCGAAGTAATTTGCCAAGCACTGCTTTCCCGGCAGTGCTTTTGCGTTGCGCGAAACGAACAAGAAAATCATGAGCACGACGCAGCCTATCGAATGGAAATTCTCCCGTTTCGATTCGCTGTCGCCCCAGGAAGTGCATGACTTTCTCGCCGCGCGGCAAGATGTATTTGTCGTGGAACAAACCTGCATCTTTCAGGATATCGATGGTCGCGATCCCAATTGTTGGCATCTGCTCGGCTATGTTACCGTCGGTAAAGCCGCAGACAGCGAGGGACGGAACCAACTGGCGGCTTACTCGCGAATCGTCCCGCCCGGTGTAATTTTTGCGCAACCGTCCATTGGTCGGATCATCACGACGAAGAAGTTTCGCGGCATGAACATAGGTCGCGAACTGTTGCGTCAGTCGATTGAATGTTGCCAGTCGACATTTCCGGGACCTATCCGGATTGCAGCACAGATCCATCTCGAAAAATTCTACGGTGAATTTGGATTCATTCGCGCGAGCGATCCGTACGATGACGATGGCATTGAGCATATCGAAATGTTGCGTGCTGAATCTGCGTAGAAGCTATTTCAAATCTGTTTGTAGTACCGGCTTTAGGCGAATACTGCTCATTTGAGTGGCCAGCATGGCTTCCAGTCAGTCCGTCGTGGCGATCAGCAAACGAGACAGAGATCCCATTTGCGGATGTGCCTTCGCCACGAAGTGGCAAAACAAGCCAGCCTGGGGCACAGCAAAAACGAGCTTGCGAGTTTGAGCGACGCCCCAGGAATCCGGATGCCAGGATGAGTATTGGTCGAGCCAAAATGCCCAACACATCTTCATCGTACCGAGACCGAAATTGAGACGGCCAACCTTATTGCTTGCGATCTCGGATCATCTCATGAGTTTCAAACGCAATGCTCGATCGCCCAACTTCCGGGATTCAGGAACCTGGGGCGACACGTGACTCGCCGGGGCTCGCCGCGATTGCCCCTGGCTGACTCGTCGGGCCCTTTCAGGGCAAGCTGCGTGTCTCAACCCAGTTTTTCCGTTGGTTAGTGTGTTGATTGGTTGCCTCTAAGTCTAAGAAGCCTGGTAGATTAGAGGTGCCCGTTTGCGTGAGAATGCTTGCCGGATTTTCAACCGCGAATGAACGCCAATAAACGCGAATACGAATTCTGGTTTCATTTGCGTCCATTGGCGTTTATTCGCGGTTCTATTTCGTCTTTGCAATACTGAAAATCGACTTCGACCGAGGCTACATCCTTGCGCCTCTTGAGCAGTGTTGGCCTAAAGGTCCCAAAGGCGGTACTACGAACGAGCGGATTCAGGTTTTGAAATAGCTTTTGGGTTTCGCGGCGCCCCCATTGGATTTCAACGGAATGTGTTATTCTTGAGATCGTTCCTTAGGGTGTGGACTCTGGCAACATGGAACGTGGCGGACAGTGCACAACCGAAGTGTGCGATCGTCAAAAAGAATGTAACTGTTCACGGATATTTACGTTTCCCCAGGTTCGAGACGGGCAGGCACAAATTTTCGGCGTTTGTCTGCAAAGCGAAATAAGTCAGTTTGCCGCCGAAAAATTGAGCCAGACCTTTGTTTGCGTGAACGGTTACAAAAGAATCAACCGCAACCAGTTAATTCGGCAACCGCTATGCATTCAAGAAACCTTCTTCTGTTTTTTGTAGTTGGTGTGCTGACTGGCGCTCCGCTTCAAGGTCAGGAAATCAAAACGGAGACGACTCGTCCCGAATTCAAGATTGAAGTCTTTGACGACAGCTTCAAGCAGCTAATCGACCCTGCGTCCAAAATTCAGGTTGTGGCAGAAGGGTTCAAATGGTCAGAAGGGCCATTGGATGACAAGCCGAACAAGCGGCTGCTTTTTTCCGATGTGCCAAACAACAAAATCTGGCAGATCAGGAAGAACAACGGACTGCCGACTCTCTCCGTTTTTTTGGATCCAAGCGGATACGATGGCGAGTCAGCGGCACAGGAGCCTGGCTCGAACGGACTGGCGCTCGATGATGAGGGAAGGTTGGTCGTTTGTGACCACGGCAACCGGCGTGTCTATCGGGTGGAATCCGACGGTACGAAAACGACGCTGGCTGAGAAGTTTGAAGGGAAACGGTTCAACAGTCCCAATGATCTGGTGATCAAGAGCAATGGTGACATCTTCTTCACCGATCCGCCCTATGGGCTAAATGACCAATCGAAGCGAGAACTGGATTTCTTCGGGGTCTACTGCCTGAAACCAGACGGCGAAATTTCGCTAGTCACCAAAGAGCTGGTTCGCCCCAACGGCGTGACCTTATCACCCGACGAAAAGACGCTTTATGTCGCCCAGTCACACAAACCGAGTCCCGTATACATGAAATATGCGATTCATGATGACGGGACGTTCGGCAAGGGCGAACTGCTTTTCGATGCCAAGGAGCTTTCCAATAATGCTCCGGGTATGCCGGATGGAATCAAAGTCGACGTGTTTGGCAATCTCTGGGCGACGGGGCCTGGCGGCGTCCTCGTGATTTCACCCGCAGGCAAGCTTCTCGGGCGAGTGTACACAGGTACGCCGACTGCCAACTGCGCGTTTGTGCAAGGCGGGAGTGACCTCATGATGACTGCTGGAAGCTCGATCGCGATCGTCCCGACAAAAACGAAGGGTGTTGGCGACTGGGACGGTGACAGTAAGAGCACGTTGCTGCCACGAAGTATCGTTGCCGAAGTTTCGGCTGTGATGCAGTCTATTCAGGAGAAACTGGACAGCGAAAGCTATGCGGATGTCATCGAGTTGACGATTTCTGAAGAGCCCCTGGAGAAACTCAAGGCGGAAGGCAAGTTCCAGGAGATTGTTGATGGCTTTGGTGATCGATCGGCGAAGCGACTTCAGGATTCACTTTCAAACGCTTCGTTTTCTTTGGCCAACTATTCAGAGAAGCGAAACAAGGTGTCCTTTATCCGCCATCGCATGGACGAGGAACGAGGGCACGTGAACGGAACGGATATCACTTTTGAAAAAGCGAATGGCAAATGGACCGTTCGATGGTACCCGCTAAAAGGTAGTGAGTGATCAGAGTGGCGTGAAAGAGATGGGCTAAGCCATTTGTTTTTGACCACGAAAGTCGCGAAATACACGAAAGGCATGCTGGCAAAAATCCGCGCACATTTTCGTGTCTTTCGTGACTTTCGCGGTTCATTCGTCCACGTAGGGTATGGCAGCCGTCGCGAGGCTTGTGGAAAACGCAAACGCGGTCACTTTGTCGCAACTGCATCAGACAGGTCCAACCAGACTGGCGTGATCAACACGAGGCGTCGAGTCGATGTGGTGACGGTGCGGCCGAAGAGCCCTTTTTCTTTGCGAGTTGGCGTATTTCGCATGAATGGGTCAATCAATAGCGACTGGCCCGATTGCAAGTCGGAACAGAGGTGGACCTGGCGAACGCGAAGCTTCGGGACCTGAACCGTTGTTGGGGTCGTGGCCCCCTTCGTACTGTAATTGAATTCTTCCACGTCAATGATTTCGCTGAATGCGAGGTCGCAACTGAGTTTGAGTCGTTGCTTCGAGTCATCCTGTTCATCAGCGTCGGCCCGGTATCTCATCATGACGCCTTCGTCGAGGAGGCTGATATTCGGTTGGTGCGCTGTGCCGGCCTTGCCATGGATCGGTGTCACGGCTGTAACGAACGGGCGTTTGGCCGAATCGGTGATGTTCGCGAGCTGACCTGAAAAGATGGTCACGCGGGGAACTTGCATCACATTGCAGCGTGACGACTGTTGCGCGGCAAGCAAATACTGATCTTTGATGTTCAAGGACAACGTTGCCAATCGAACCGGATTCGCAGAAACCGTCGACTCGCTGCAACCAAGCAATTCACTCTTGGCAGCTGATTCTCCATTGGTATCCACTTCGGAACGCACGTCGGACTTCGTCTCGATGGTGGCGACTGGATTAAGTTTTGGAATCGGTCCATCCGTCGAGTACTTCCATGTCAGGTTGGTGGCGGCATCGGTTCGGGCGAGTAAACCTTCTTCGAATTCGATGAACCGGACCTCTACGCTAATTTGGGGCGTCTGGTCATTGGCCCCCATAGCATCGAATTCATGACCCGGAGCATTTGGATCGACGAAGGTTGCACCATATGCGGCCAATGGTGACTTTCGCTGGTGCTCCGCCAGCAAATCTTGCCCCGCAGGGCCGACGATCGTGTTCTCAAACGCTTCGGCGAGGCCGGTAACTGCGACGGGCGGCGCATCAAGAGGCGTGGTGAGCGACAAGTCCTCCTGCGCGTTTAGGCAGCTGGACAGCACGAGAATCAATGAAACCAGAATTGCCCGATTGAAAGTTCGAGTCTGCATCGCGCCATCCTTCCTTTGGAATAAACGAAATTGTCGTCGGGCGCGACTTTACAAAAATGCGGCTGAAAAAGACAGGCGAGGGGCACTGCATGTACATGCGTCGTTGGCAGCGATGGCGACGCCTGCGGTGATTGCGGCTTGATTTTGCGGACTTCGATGGGCAGGCTGCACTCGCTCGCGTAGCCGTGGCCTATTTGCGTTCCATTTGAAACGCTTCGATTCCGTCTGCCGACGCCAGCAGCAGAACTTTCGCGCCTCGGGTTTCGTAGACCGCCAGTCCGGTGAGGTCATTGCCCGTATTGAACTGGTCATGGAACGAGCCGTCCTGAGCCACAAAGTGGACTGATCCATCGGCGGCTGCGAGAATCCAGCACAACGATCCATTCCACGTGATGCTTGTGGCGTTCTGAATCTGGCTGCGAAACGTGCCTCTTGGCAAGACGTAATTCCACTCTTCCTGCATGTTGCCTTTGATGCCAATCGCCTGCACACTTCCTGTCGGCAAGTTACTAAGCCCACAGTACACGCTGCACGCATCTGCAGGATTACTCGACACCAGTTGATGGATGGCTCGACTGCCAACATCGAGTGGTCGCTGTAGGACGCCGTCTTTGTCGATCGGCGCGATTTGACCAGACGCTGTGGTGCCTAACAGGAACGACTTTCGTGAACGATCAATCGAACTGGTCAGCGACAGGAGTGGCGAAGGCGTCGTTTGGGTCCACGCGACTTTGCCTTGTACGTTCAGGCACGCCGTCCGGCTGTTGGTAAATGTTGCGTAGACTTCGAGCTTGCCGTCGTCGTTAAGGTCCGCGAGATGGGCGTCGTTGATCGAGGGAGACTCGTTGGCGTTGGCGTTGTCATTTTCGTTGTCACGTCGGACCGATTGCGGATAAACAAATCGCTGCCGCCAATTTTGGTCGAAAACCGTCAGCTGTTTCCCCAGCACCGACCAGCCGACGTAGTATCGATTGCCGTCCCCATCCACGGCGGAGTCGATTCTTGTCAGCGGGGACGCAGCGTCCATTCCGCCGATCGCGGATTCTTTCTCGACGACGCCGGCACTGTTGATCTGTGCGACTCGATTGACGCCATTGAACGCGGCGATGCTGACTTTGTCATTCGGTTCGGTCCACGCCAGCAAGTTGCCAGGCTGAGCGAGCTCCTCGCATTTCCAAAGCGGGGTCAGCTTCATGTTCTTTGGCAAAGTCGCTTTTGCGATCTTCACGCCAATCTCCAGCTCTTCACCGGAAGGAGCGTCGACGCGAGCCGCCATGACCATCCGTTGATAGAGCTTTTTGCGATCCGAGATATACGCTTTGTAATCGCTGGCAATGTTGCGCCCCGCCAGCAGGCTGTCCACAATGGCGGGCAGCTCGACGTCAAAGTCGGGACTGTCGATCGTTTCGTGAACTTGTACAAACCCTTCGCCGTCAAGCACAACGAACCACGGCATCGCTGGAACCTGGAACTGCTCAATTCCGACAGGCTCTAAATCTCGGGCGACGGGCAAGTCAATATTCCAGCGTCGCAACAGGTTGCGGACAGAATCGTGACTGAGCCGCGTCGTCGGTTCCGAACAGACGGCGAGCACGGCGACTTTATCCTTGTCGATCAGCGACTTCATACTGGCCGCAGCCGTAGATAACTTGCCAAGTGCATAGCGGCTGGCTTCGTTGGAATCGAACCAGCAGAGCACGGCGACTTTGTCCTTGAACGCAATCGACTTTTGCGGCTGGCCATCCAGCCCCGTCAACTCGAAAGGCCCCGGCGGTCGCCCAAGCATCGGGTTGATTTCATCATTCGGCGCCCACACAAAATGTCGCATCAACTGGTCGTCGCTGGCCGGTTTCAGCTCGAAGGCCGACGGCGAAACCTGGTGCCCTGCCTTGATGTTCTGAAAAGTCGATTTTGTGTTTTCGTCGACCGCCACCTGCCGCAGAAGCTTTGTCTGTTTGTCGATCCAGAATGTCAGCGGCGCGATCGCGGTGTCACATCGGACTCGCTGGCAGACGACGCCGTTGAGCGTCGCTTCTTCGAGCAGCGTCTTCTTCGTGTCCTTGGGGAACGCGGTATCGAAGAGATTTGTTTCCGGACTTGCCAGCAGTAAGGCGATCTGGCTGACCTGCAAACTGGCGGGGATCGAGACGAGCATGCTCATCAGTTCGTCCGGTCGGTCTACCGTGGAAACTTCTGTGGCCGAGAATAGCGACGCAAGAGTCGCTTGTCGTGGCGCCGCTCTTTCTACCATTTGGTGAATTTTGTCGTGGTGCGGCAGGATCTGCGAGCGAAGAGAGTTGCCGTCGCTCGCGACGTCGATAACAAACTCGCGATCTTTGCCTTCGCCACGCTTTAGTTGAAACCGCACCCGATTCGGGCGCTCGAACGCAAAGCGAATGTCTGTAGGAGCCGTAACTGCTGTCCCGGCCATTGGATTATCCGGAGGAAGATTGAACGTGATATTCGTTTCATCTTCGTAAGAATTGATGGCTCGATAGGCGTTCTCGACCTCACGCAAAAGCGACTCGGCTTTTTCCTGATCACTTTGAAGCAACCCGAATGCGGATCCGAGCCCGCTACCTCCGGAGCCAGATCCACTGCCGTTCTTCGCGATGTAAATTCCCATCGCGACCAACAGGATCGAGCCAACAATGCTGCCAATCAGGACTCGATTGCTGATCGCGTTCGGGAGCCTGGTTCGCGTTTCAGGATCGTCGCCCCAGCTCTTGTCGCTTTCCAGATTGCGAGGTCTTCGCGAGCCTTTGGACTGGCCGCTGCCCTGCGGTTGCAATCGGTCGGATGGGCGCCGCCGGCGTACACGTTTTTTCTTTTGTCGGTTGGGCATGGCTGCATTCTACGGGCTAAATCGTTTTCAACGTAACGTACGATGGCTGTCGGGGCCGTCAGTTCTCATGAGACTTTCGGCGAACATCTTGAGTGGGTAACCGTTCACGCGGGCAAGGGGCTGGCTCAATTTTTCGGCGGCATACTGACTTATTTCGCTTTGCGGACAAACGCCGAAAATTTGTGCCTGCCCCTCTCGAACCTGACGTAACGTCAATATCCGTGAACGGTTGCTTAGGTGATATCGTACGAGCGATCACGCAAATACTGAATAGCGACAGAGTCGGATCGCAAAGATCGGATACCAAAGTGTCGGGCGTCGGTTGCACAATCCACCGCTATATAGCGGCAATTCAACAAGTCACGGGCTGACGATTCCGGCACGCTCAGATATGATCGCAGGCACAGGAGCACGCCTCCTGTTCTGAACTACGCCTGAACAACGCGAACAACGACAGCAGGAAGATCCGATCGCTACCTCACCCGCCATCCAACTGCCATACGGCCAAAACCGGCGACTTGTTCTCGAACTGGACAACGACCGGCTGGTGTCGAAATCTGGTGAACCATCCGCCGAGCCGATCGACGATGTCAGTGCTGCTGTCGCCGTCGCGCTGATCGATCCCGTCGACTTTCCGAGTCTTTCCGACAGCGTGGTATCAGGCGACACCGTTGCAATCGCCGTTGACCGTGAACTGCCGCAAGTCGGTTCGGTAACGGCCGCGGTCATCGCCACGCTCCTCGAGGCGAATGTTGCGGCCGAAAAAATCATGGTTGTCCTCGCCGACAGTAATGACGAATCGCTCATCGGTCAAAAGTTGCCTGCAGACATCTTCGCCGCCATCAACGTGACGACTCATGATCCGACCGACAAGAACGCCCTCGCGTACCTGGCCGCGTCGACGGCTGGCGATCCAATTTACGTGAATCGCATCATTTGCGATGCCGATTTCGCCATTCCGATCGGTCGAGTCGTCGTGGATACCGACAGCGGCAATCATATCGTCACGGGCGGCGTGTTCCCGAGCTTTGCAGACATTGGCACGCAGCAGCGACTGGCATCCTCTGCGGCCGGCGACAAAGCGAAGAATCGCAAGCGCGAAGTCGACGAGGCGCAATGGTTGCTCGGCGCACGCTTCACGGTCCAGCTGGTTTCAGGAGCCGGAGATACTCTGCTTCGGGCGATGGCTGGTGACATCGATAGCGTGCGGGCAAAAGTCGCCGGGTTGGCGGCGAGCCTGTGGAACTTTGAAGTGCCGGACGAAGCCGCACTGGTTGTCGCCACGATCCCTGGCGACGCTTCCCAGCAGACCTGGGCGAATGTTGCCCGAGCGGTGACTGCAGCGGCAAGGATCGTTCGCAAAGACGGCGACTCGCCAACGGCGATCGCGGTTTGCAGCGAACTGGACCTTCCGCCGGGCCCTGCTACCAGTTTGATTATTGGCTCAGCGAATCTTGACGAAGCGGAAACGCTGATCGCCGAGGGTGAGTTCGTGGATGCCGACAGTGCGACGAAGCTGATCCGCGTTTTGCGAGACACGAAGATCTACCTGCTTAGCCAGCTGGCCGAGAATGTTGTCGAAGATTTGGGTATGGCCTGGGTGGCTGATCCGAGTGAGATCAACAATCTTTGTCAGCGTCACGAAACTTGTACCTTGCTCGCGAACGCCCAGCACGCATGGCCGTCGCTGGTGGGTGCAAACTCGGCGGTGAATTCTTAGCGATTCGTTTGCCCTTTTGCGGTCGAGGGCGGTGGTCGTGATGCGACGTTTTGAATCCGGCGGTCGTGCGGTCGGGATGCGGCGGTTGTGCGGCGGTTGTGCGGTCGGGGTGCGGCGGTCGGCGCGGGAGGGCGAGGCTCCGTCCGAGCCGCGAACTACTTTGTTGCCGCAAAGTGATGTAAAAAGATGCCGTCGCGAAACGCGTTCGCCGTCAGAGCCCAAATGCCGATGCCAACTACCGCGGCGCGGGAGGGCGAGGCTCCGTCCGAGCCGCGAACTACTCTGTT
>CALHZT010000320.1 GCA_938040995.1 uncultured Pirellulaceae bacterium
CGGTCATTTTGCATGATCCGGAATGTTGCTTTCCGTGCTTGAAGCAAACGCTCCAATGCTTCCGTGGTAGTTTTGACCCTTATGATTTTGCATGGCAAAAAACGCTACGGCGGCTCGGACGGAGCCTCGCCCTCCCGTCGCGCGGCCGCTACGCTTCCGATGTCGTACTTCCGTCGCGCGGGCGCCTCGCCCTACCGTGTCTCGGCACTACTTTGTGATGGAGCCCATCGTATTCATCAACGGATTGCGATAGAGCACTGCTGCGAGCAGCTCTTCCGATCCGGGCTCATCTTTTGGCCTTTCATAATGCCATCGACGATGGGTAGGCACGTGATGTTCATGCAAAGGCCACGGGTCGAACGGAGCTGCACCGAGTTCGGCGGCCAGTTTCTTCGAGTCCATGGTCACATTGCCGGCTCGAGGCGGAATGGGGCCAGCCTCGACACGGTAGCAACCCTTGAGTAAATCAGGATCGTAACCACCGACTCGATTCACAATTTGCGCAATCTGATACAGGCTCAACCGACGAGTCCCACCGGTATTGAAAAGGCCGGCAGCACGACTTCCAAGCATATGATGGTAAACGCGATTGAGGCAGTCCGTGTACGTTGGTGTTCGCACTTCATCGTAGTAAAGCGTCGCGGGCTTGTTCGCCTTGAATCGCGACTGGATCCAGTCGATGGCTCCCGCGTGTCCGCTGTAGCTGATTCCCATCGGTAGCGAGATCCGCATGATCGGAGCGTCCGGGCGTTCAAGCGTCACGATGTGTTCCGCGGCCGCCATCGATTTTCCGTAAATGGTGACTGGATCCTTTAGATCGCTTTCGAGATACCCGCCTTGCCCGCGGCCGGAAAACACGAGGTCAATCGACACATGGATCAACCGAATCGTCTTGCTATCCGGTTGTTCCGCGATGACATTCAGCAGATTGCGAACCCCCGTCAGATTGATGCGGTAAGCCATGTCCGGGTCGAGTTCACACGACTTGAGCGCGCAATTGCCAGCGCAGTTGAGAACGGACCGGAAGCGATGCTCGCTGAAGATTCTTCGCAGCCCTTCATAGTCCTCGGCATTGCAAGGAAGAATGCCGGGGCCGTTCAGCGGCCAGTTGCTGGCCTGGCGAATGGAGAAGACCTGCCCCGGATAGAGACGCTGGAAATACTCAAACGCGTTGAATCCACCAACACCGGTCAGGCCAGTGACAAGCAACGGCATGGGCAATTCGGTTTTGAGTAAGTCACTGGACAGCATGCAGCCATTATAAATGATTCAATTGTCGTCCGGCACCGCGTCGTTTGGCGAAAGGCGAGTGAGGATTTACCAGTACGACATCAGTGGCCGTAGCGGCTCAAAGAACGCAAGTTGACAAGTTCTTATCCACCGCTCGCCTTTGTCGAATCTCATCATTGAAATCGCCGCTGCGGGAGTCCGGTCAGAATCAAAAAAATGGCACGTCCCGTGGGAGGGACGTGCCATCGGATAAAAAGTGTTTTAGCTTCGTAGCGAAAGGTGCAAGCAGCAATCCGGACGCTAACCGCCAATGATATTACGGGTGAAGTTCCAGACTCGTCGAACAGGTTGGAACTGTGTGCGATTCCAGTTGTTGCCCGAATTGTAGTAGTACTGCTGCTGCTGGAACTGCTGTGGCTGGAAATTCTGCACAGGGAACTCCTGGGCGTTTTGGAATTCTTGAGGATTCTGCTGCGTTACCGTTCGGTTCACCGCATTCGGCTCGTGAGGAGTCGTCGTGGCTGTCGGCTGCAACTGTGAGTTCTGGTTGTAGATCTGCTGCTGCGACTGGATCGTGCTTTGGTTGATCGAGTTTTGGTTGATCGAGTTTTGACTGTAACTTTGGTTAGCCGGAACAATCGCATTTCGATACGACGGTTGGATGTTGGTTTGGCCGTACGAGGGAAGCTGGCTGTTCACGGGCTTTTGAATCGTGGAAGCCTGTGACCTGATGACGTTCTGGCCAGTGGTCACACTTTGCTTTACAACGTTCTGAGTCGTCGTGGCACCCTGTTTGATCAAGGATTGTGTTCGGCCAATAATCGAGTTGGCTGTGGTTTGAGCGGACTGTCCGAATGTCATGCTGGTGCATGCCAATGCAATCAGTACGCCGGCGACTTTATGGATCATTTACAACTCTCCTCTAAAATTCTGGAAACAGGTTTCGATGTTGGCATCGATACTTTCAAAGTTGGGAAACAATACACGCGCCGAGTGTGTCCTTTAGCTTTCACGACAAAAAGTCAATGGGAATTCGTGCTCTTCGATGGGTACGAAGTAAACAACGCGAAAGGATTCGCCGACAAGGGTATCTTCACCAGCCGCCAGGGGCGCTCGTGTTCGCTACAGTCCGACCGCCAAATCGACTGACCCTGGCGATTTTGCAGTGCAAACGGGTGGATCGGTCGAAAGAGTCGCCGAAACAGGATAAAATCCCGTGACTGTTCCATTCGGAATAGCGGACGGTCAGCGATGGCTACATGTCTGTCGCGGACTGTCCCCGAAGCTTGGGCGCGAGCCCCACATATAACTGGAGGTATATCCGTGAAGCTGCACTTCCTTGGTGCGAACCGTCAAGTCACCGGCTCACGCTATTGCGTAGAGGTTGGTGATTTTCGTTTGCTGGTTGATTGCGGAATGTTCCAGGAGCGCGAATTTCAGAAGCGCAATTGGGATGAGTGCCCGATCCCGGCGACTGATATCGATGCCGTGGTTTTGACTCATGCCCACATCGACCATATCGGGTTGCTCCCGCGGCTGGTTCGGCAGGGATTTAACGGCCCCATCTATGCAACGAATGCAACCGTCGATCTTGCCGACATCATGCTGAAGGATGCGGCACACATTCAAATGGAAGATATCAAGTACAAGAAAAGGCGGCATGAAAAGCAGGGGAAGAAGAGTCCGTTTCCATACGAACCGCTGTTTGACGACGTGGATGCTGAAGAAACGCTAAAGCTGCTGGTTGGCGTCGGTTATGAGAATGCGAAGGAAATTAGCGATCGCATTGCCGTCACGTTTCATGAGGCCGGCCACATTCTTGGTAGCTCATCGCTCGAGCTGGATATCAACAAGGAGGACGGCGAAGTCCGCACGCTCGTTTTCTCCGGCGACATCGGTCAAAACGACAAACCGATTATTCGTGACCCCAAACCGGTTGGCAAAGCCGACTATCTTGTGCTCGAGTCGACGTATGGTGATCGCGACCACAGAGACGCAGGCGACGTGCGCTCGCAGCTGGAAACCATTCTCAGCCGTACGTTGGGAAGAGGTGGCAAAGTCATCATTCCAACGTTCGCCGTCGAGCGTGCCCAGGAGTTGATGTACCACATCGGTCAGTTGGCTCACGCGAATAAGATTCCTGACGTGCCGATTTTCCTCGATAGCCCGATGGCGGTCGATGTGACCAAAATCTTTATGGACTATCGCGAACTGTTTGATGCCGAAGCCATGGGGCTGGTCAAAGGCGGCATACCGCCGTTGCGGTTTCCCGGTTTGAAAATGCTGCGAAAGACCGAAGATTCGATGGCGCTGAATGACATGAAGGGCCCGGCGATCATCATGTCCACATCCGGGATGTGTACCGCTGGCCGAATTAAGCATCACCTGAAAAATCATATGGGCAACGAGAAGAACACAATCCTGTTCGTTGGATACCAGGGCCACGGTACCCTCGGTCGTGTGATTCTCGAGGGCAAGAAAATGGTTCGCATTCATGGCCGCGAGCATGAAGTCGTCGCCAAGGTCGAGCAGATCTTCGGGTTTTCAGGGCACGCCGATCGCGGCGGTCTGATCGAATGGGCCAAAGCGTTCAAGACACCGCCGAAGAAAGTCTTTTTGACGCATGGTGATGGCGATGCCGCGGACTCTCTCAAGAAGCAGTTGAACCATACCCTCGGCTGGCGTGTGCATGTGCCGAACTATCATGAGTCGGTGAATATCGAATGACGCAAAGATTTCTCTGGACAGTTCAACCTCGCAACGTGCTTTTGTGGCGCTGCTTTTTGCTGATGTTGATTTCCCTGGCAGGGTGCGCCGATCAAAAATCGCAACCGACAGTTTCATCACCGGAAAGCCGGACATCGGAAAGCCAGACATCGGCAGGAACTTCGACGGCCGCTGTCACGCGTCCGTTGTCGGTGGTGGTTGTGGAAGATGCCGGATTCGCGAAAACGGCGGCTGTTGAGTGGGCTGCAAAATCAGATGTCGGTCTGGACATTAAACAACTGACGACGAGCGAGTTCGTCCAGTCGTTGGTTGCACCGGACACAAAGCTCGCCGGTGACGTCATTGTCTATCCCGCCCGATTCATGGGCGAGCTTGCGGAACGCGACTTGATTTCGCCAGTGCCGAAACGGGTGATAAAGAACGAGTCGCTGGTCTATACCGATATTCTGCCGCTGCTTCGACGGCGAGTCATATTGTGGGGCGATGCGACGTACGGTTTGCCGATTTCCAGCCGCCAGTTGGTCGCGATCTACAACGAAGCCGCCATGGGTGACGGATCGAGTGGTGCGGAGAGTGACACCGACCATCGTGCTGGTGCTGGCGACGATTCAGGCGATGAATCAGGCGACGATTCAGGTGACGATTCAGGTGACGATAAAGATTCAGATGAACGGTGGCGGACTTGGAGCTCGTTTGATCAGCAGGTTGCGGCTGTCCAAACCGGCGACTTGAGTCCCATCGCGTTGCCACTTGGACCGGGTTGGGCATCGTCTGTTTTTCTGGCACGATCAGCCGGGTACGCGAGAGATAGCGGCCAGATTTCGACGCTATTCGACTTTCGCACAATGAAGCCCCGTATCAATACGGCTCCGTTTGTTCGCGTGCTGGAAGAACTGGCTTCGCTCGCCAAAATGGGCGACGAAAAACAGGCAGAGTGGACACCGGTGGAAGCATTGGCGGCCGTGACGGAAGGAAAAGCCGCGATTGCGGTGACTTGGCTGGGCGGTGAATACTCCGTCGACGAAGCCGTGGCGTCGGGATTGCGAATCGTATCGCTTCCAGGCACAAAGCAGGTCTTCAAATTTTCTTCCGGCGAGTGGCAGGACCGTGCGGCGAACGACGACGGCGTGGTGCCGTATATCGGATTCGATGATCGCATCGCGTCCGTTTCTGCCGGGTCGCGTCGCCAACGAGCCGCGTGGAATCTGGTGACTCAGCTGACAACCGAAGGCATGGGGCTGCGCGTGATGTCGGCCAGTCGCGTGGCGGGGCCGACTCGAGGATTGCAGGAACGAAATGCAGCCGCGTTCGTGGGGGACGGCGTTCCGGCCAGCGTGGCGAAGCAGAATTTCGAAGTGGTTTCGAAGGCGTTGCGAAGTCGCGTGAGCTTTTCGGCGATCCGCTTACCGGGCCAGACCGAATACTATTCGGCACTGGATGAGGCGGTACGCTCCGCAATCGTGGGCGATGCTTCGGCCAGCGAGGCGCTGGATCAAGCCGCCCAGAAGTGGGAAGCCATCACCGATCGACTGGGGCGTGATAAGCAGTTGGCCGCGTTCGAACGTAGCCTTGGGATTCAGTAGTGTGAAATCGCTGCGTCGTTGGTGTCCCAATGGCACTCGCATTCACCTCGCGGTTACGATTTTGGTCGCTTGAATGGAAGCCCGACGCGTAAGTTTTGAAGTTGCACACTTTGACAATTGAAGTCCCTCCTCCCGGAAAAACGGATTGGATCGCCATATTGTCGGGTTGAGTTGCAATGACGATTGAAGGCGAGTCAATCGTCGTTTTTCCGCCGTGG
>CALHZT010000321.1 GCA_938040995.1 uncultured Pirellulaceae bacterium
CCAGCAAAACGGTCGTGGCCTACGACGCGTCCGAGCCGAAGTTGGCCTACTCGTAGTTGCGCAAAACTCACTCACGATCTACAATCACAAGAGAAATGCTGAAATATAGATACCCAAAGCCGGACGGACTCTTTAGGCGGATCGGTACGCTTCCGGCTAAAGCCGGTACTACGAGCACTTTGCGATGATCCATGCAATTTCCTGTTGCCTTCGGGCCAGAGTACAGCAGAATCACTATGACATCGAAACCCATTCAAGTTGTGACGACCACTGATTCGCGGCAGTCGGCAGAGAGCCTCGTCACGCGACTGGTTGAAGAGCGACTGATTGCGTGCGGTCAGATTGATGGACCGATCCAGAGCGTTTACCGTTGGCAAGGCGTTGTGGAAAAAGCCGCCGAGTACCGTTGTTCGCTGAAAACCGACTTGCGATTATTCAGTCGACTGGAGCAACGCATCAAGGAACTTCATGGCTATGATGTTCCTGAGATCATCGCGACTGAAATCGTTGCCGGATCGGAAGACTATATTCAGTGGATGAATGAACAACTAACCGATTAGGGAGGATTTTAATTTCATGAAGCGCAGGCTGCATCAATTACAGGCTGCATCAATTACAAAAACGCTTTGCTGAATAACATCAACCATCCCAACCCGATGCGTGAGCGAGGGACGCAGTCCCATTGGTAGGTCCCTCGCTCACGCATCGGGTTATGATGTCGTCACCAAATGGACTGTCCATCACAGCCAACCTTGATTTGTAGCTGGTACACGGCACCAGTCCGGTTCGTCCGTGCCTAGCTGTGACAAACCATCACCTCAAAAACAACGCTCCACATGAATTTCCACGCCATCCTTCAGCCATCCGGATTGTCTTCCGCCGCACAGAATGCATCCATTTCCGGATTTGGGATATCCTACGAACAGGTCGAAGCCGAACTTTCAAAAATTTCACGACTGCACATCGAGCTGGACGGTTCATTTGTCTGGGTCTCTGCGGCTGATGTTTCCCACAAAGTGAACGGCCAAATCACTGATGACGGCAAGCAGGTGATGTACATCGAATTTCGCGGCGTTGCCACGGCGGAAGAAATCGAACCGATTCTCGCGCCGCTGAAATCAAACCAGCACGAGTTGAAGTTTCAGATGCTGCCTGGTGGGGAAGTGCTGAACGAGCCGCAATTCAAAGCGCATCTCGGGAGTTAGGTTGACGACTACTCGGTCGTTCAGGTAATCGAAGGATCACAAGAACGGTCCATTCCAGCCCTGCAAAGAACAACGCGCCCATTGCTGTGCTGATTCCAATCGTGTGAAAGTCGATCATAAATTTGTCCCAGAATGTTGGGCTGCGACCGAAATTGACAAACAAGCAAGGTGCGCATAGCCAGCCTACGATCATCCCAACCACCGCCACAAAAAGCGTGTGCCGCCAGTTCCCGGATAGCCAACAGGCGATACCGGCGACTGCCATGGCCGGTGCGAAAAGCAGGACGTTCAAGGTCAAGGAATTGGTTGCGCCGGGATATTTGAGGGCAATGGCCAGTACCACGCAAAATATGGTGGTGACTATCAACATGCGGCTCAGCGAGAATTGCGCGCGAAACAACAGAAGTGACTTTTCGTTGAGCATGTATTTGGAATCCGCGATTTACCCCTGAACAGTTCATTTTGCAGGAATAGAGAGCTTCCCGGCAAATAGTTGTTCGAAGTTGCTATTTGCGCCTGCAGATTCTCAAGAACTCGCCGCGGTGCGGTGAGTCGCGCCACTTTCGGGCTGTTCATGAATGCCATTGACCCAGCGGAAATTCAGGGCCAAAGGCCCGATACAACCCTTGCCGGAGCCGACCGGCTCCGGTATTTGAATCGCGGATAAACAACAACCGGAAAGGGAAGGTCGTTCAAAGAACCAATCCAGGGCTTTCATCCAGCCGCACACCCGGCAGCTCACGCAGCCGGCTCGCCGGGTATCTTTAGTTGAACGCGAAACGCGTTCTCGACCGACTGCGGTAACATGACGTCACCGCAGTTGCAGAGCCTCGTGATTCCGTTTCGGTTCGACTGCGGATCGACTGCGGACCGGCTACGAAACTGAGCGGCGTTCAGTACTTCCGCGGCGTTCGACTGCGGTTGAGGGGTCGGACTTGGGACGCCCAATCGAATGGTACGTAAATCCTTTGCGTGCCATGTTGCCGCTGTCGTAGAGGTTGCGACCGTCAAAGACGATGGGTGTCTTCAGTCGGTTCTTCATCTCTTCAAAATCGGGCGTACGGAACTGCGACCACTCGGTCACGATCGCCAGTGCGTCGGCGTTGTCAAGCGCGTCCATCGGTTGGTCCACGTAGCTGATCTTGTCGCCGAGTATCTCTTTGACATTATCCATGGCTTCAGGATCGTGGGTGCAGACTTCGGCACCAGCCGCGAGCAACTTCTCGATCATCACAAGGGCAGGGGCTTCACGGATGTCGTCTGTTTTTGGCTTGAATGCCAGTCCCCAGACAGCAATCTTCTTGCCCGCCAGGTTGTCACCAAACTCCGAGAAGATCTTGGTGTGCAGGACGTGCTTCTGTTGTTCGTTGACCTGATCAACGGCTTCGAGAATCTCCGCACCCATTCCACATTGCTTGAACGTGTTAATCATGGCTCGGACATCTTTGGGGAAGCAGCTTCCACCATACCCGGCACCCGGGAAGAGGAATGCGAAACCAATCCGCTGGTCATGCCCGATACCGCGGCGGACATCGTTGATGTCAGCGTCGAACTGTTCGACAACATTCGCCATCTGGTTGATAAAACTGATCTTGGTAGCAAGCAGTGCGTTGGCGACGTACTTGGTGAGTTCGGCGCTTTCCGGTGACATTACCAGGAACGGCTTGTCGGTACGGAGAAACGGCTTGTACAGTTGATGCAGGATATCGGCGTCTTCCTGGTGACGGACACCTACCACGACGCGGTCCGGTTTGGAAAAGTCGTCAATGGCAGCTCCCTCTTTCAGGAATTCGGGATTACTTGCGACTCGACACTCTCTGCCCGTGAGTTCTTTCAACTGGGCGAACAGCTTGGCGTTCGTGCCAACAGGAACCGTACTCTTCGTGACGATTACCGCATCTTCGCGAATGTGCGGTGCGATCGCTTCACCGACTTTGAAGAGAGCCGTCAAGTCTGCCGATCCATCGTGGCTTTGCGGAGTTCCCACGGCCAGGTAAACGATGTCGGCGGGGGCGACTGCGGAAGCGAGGTCGGTGGTGAAATGCAGGCGACCGGCTTCTGCATTACGAAGAACCAGTTCTTTCAGACCGGGTTCGTAAATGGGAATGGTGCCAACATTGAGCGCGTCAATTTTCTTTTGATCGATATCGACACAGGTAACGTCTACGCCAGAATCGGCGAAACAGGTTCCGGAAACGAGGCCAACGTAGCCCGTTCCAATGACTGCAACTTTCATGAAATGCCTTTGGGGCAGCCGGTTAGCGGCCGCCAAAATGAAATTGGGTGATTACTTGAGTAAGGCGAACGATGACGCGAGGTACTAGCTCTGCTCTTCGTCCGTTTTCGTATCGGCGGAATCATCCTTGGTGACATCGTCAGCTGCGTCCTCAGCCGGTGACTTTTTATCATCACCTTGTGGCTGGCCCTCTTCAGTTACGCCGTCTTCTTCCTCTTCCTGTGGGACACGAACGACCGCCGCCAGCGTGTCGTCCTTGTCCAGATTCATGATTCGGACGCCTTGCGTGTTACGGCCAATGACCGAAACGTCGCTCGCGCGAATTTTCTGAATCTTGCCTCGCGCCGTCATCATGAGGATTTCGTCGTCATCATCAATTCGGCAGATACCAATGGCAGGACCATTTCGGTCCGTGGCCTTGATATCCCGTAGGCCTTTGCCGCCTCGCTTTTGCGTACGGTAACGTGCGCCCGAGCTGGACTCTTCCTGCGATTCGGCATCATCCGAGTTTGCGCCGAACGGTGTACGTTTTCCATATCCATTTTGGCAAACTGTTAACAAAGTTGCTTCCGGGTCGGCCACGACCATCCCTACGAGTTGGTCGTCGTCCCCCAGGGAAATTCCCTTAACCCCGCTGGTGTTTCGACCCATCGAGCGAGCATCCGATTCCTTGAAGCGAATCGCCATTCCTTTCGCTGTGGAAAGTACCAGTTCATCGCTTGGGCCGGTTACCACAACATCGACCAGTTCGTCATCCTCACGAAGCTTGATCGCGATAATCCCACCCTTTTTGGGGCGACTGTAAGCCTTCAGGTCGGTCTTTTTTACGAGGCCGTTTCTGGTCGCCATGACGAGATGGTGTCCGGGCAAGTCAAAATCGCGAACCGCCCGGCAGTCGGCAATGGTTTCGCCTTCGTCCAGATTGAGCAAGTTTACGATAGCTCGCCCACGACTTTCCCGCCGCAACTGGGGCAGTCCGTAGACCTTCTGCCAGTAGACCTTCCCTTTGTTCGTGAAGAAGAGCAGGTAGGCGTGTGTGCTCGCCACGAACAGGTGCTCGATTGGATCCTCCTCTTCCGTTTTCGCGCCTTTGAGGCCTTTGCCTCCACGTCGCTGGGCACGATAGACGGTGGACGGTGTTCGCTTGATATAGCCTTTGTGGCTGATCGACACGACCATCGTCTCTTCGGTGATCAAATCCTCGAGATCAATATCGCCGAGCTCTTCGCCACTGATTTCCGTGCGGCGAGGATCGGCGTACTTCTTGCTCAGTTCCTGACTCTCGGCCTTGATGATATTCAGAATGTTTTGATCATCCGAAAGTATCTCGACATAGCCGTTAATCTCTTCGAGAAGCGCCTGATGCTCTTTGCCAAGTCGCTCTTGCTCGAGGTTGACCAGCTGACCCAGCGTCATCTTGAGGATGGCGTCCGCCTGTACCGCGGTCAGCGTATAGACATCGGATTCACCGCGCTCATCCTGAAAGACGCGGAACCCTTCGTCGCCGAGGGCACGCTTCATCATCGAGGCAGGGCACTCGACACCCATCAGGGCCTTTTTGGCCTCGGCCTGCGTGCTCGATTTTCGAATGATCGCGATGATCTTGTCGATATCCGCGAGCGCGAGCAGCAAACCTTCAATCGTGTGCTTGCGCTTGCGGGCTCGTGCAAGAAGATGCTGGGTTCGACGGCGAATGACGGACGAGCGATGGCGGATAAACTCTTCGAGCATGCTCTTGATCGACATGACCCGCGGCTTGCCATCGACAAGGGCGAGCAGAATGATCGAGATGGTGGTCTGGATCGGCGAATACTGATAAAGCTGATTGAGAACGACGTCCGGGTCGGCGTCCCGTTTCAGCTCGACAATCAGTCTCACCGGCTCGTTCAAGTCGCTTTCGTTGCGAATGCCACTGATGCCGGCGATGCGGCCATCGTTCACCAGCCCTGCGATCTTTTCTTCGACTCGATCCCGCTGCTGCATGTACGGGATTTCAGAAATCAGAATACGGCTACGGCCTTTGACTTCTTCGATCGTTGCTTTGCCACGTACGATCACCGTACTACGACCGGTGTGATACCCGCGGCGGATGCCACTTCGCCCACAGATGATTCCACCCGTCGGGAAGTCGGGGCCCTGAATGATCTCCAACAGCTCGTCGATCGACACTTCCGGTTCGTCGATGACCTTTACGATTCCCGCGCAGATCTCACCGAGATTGTTGGGAGGAATCGAGGTCGCCATACCCACGGCGATACCACTCGAGCCATTGACCAGCAGGTTCGGAAACTTGCTGGGAAGAACGACCGGTTCCTTGTTCTTCTCGTCGTAGGTTGGTGCAAAGTCGACGGTGCCGAGTTTGATATCGTCCAGCATCGATGCGGCGATCGCGGACATCCGCGCTTCGGTATAACGCATCGCAGCCGGCGGAAGTCCGGCGATGGAACCGAAGTTCCCCTGTTTGTGGACCAGCGTGTGTCTGGTGTTCCACTCCTGAGCCATACGGACCAGCGTCGGGTAGATCGCCGCGTCACCGTGCGGGTGATACCGCTTCATCGTCTCACCGACGATACCGGCGCACTTGGATGTCGATGAGCCGGGTGACAGGTTCAGATCGTTCATCGCCACGAGGATGCGGCGCTGCGATGGCTTGAGACCGTCACGAACGTCAGGCAAGGCACGGCTGACGATCACGCTCATGGCGTACGTCAGATAGCTATCTTTGAGCTCGTCCTCGATAGGCAAGTCGATGAGATTTTTCTCACCAAGTCCCTCGCCGCTACCAGAATTTTCAGCTTCGTTGCCGTCGGGCTGGTCGCCTTCGGGATCATCGGGTGGAGGTGTATCAGATGACAAACGCGAATCCTTTCGTTCGCCGGAATGGCGAGAAAGACACTACAAATTGAATGATGCAGCCCGGAAATCTTGCGGACGCAGCTTTGGTAATCAGGCAGTTTGAAACGTCTATCCAGACCCTCAAATTTGCCTTTTCCCAAGTCCGATATCTTATCATTTTGGGCTGCAATTCTCAATCGGCCAGGCCGCCAGAGTGAGTACTTCAAACTGCTGAAATAGCAGTGTTTGTGAGGTTCAGTTTTGGGTCGCAATTTCGCGATGGTACCTGCCGTCGTGATCGACGAAATCCGGGCGCAGAACAAGCGTTGAGGCAATGTTCTTACTGGAACAGAATTGCTGCGAAAAGCCCAATGGATGGCACTGCTTCCGGGTGGACTTCCGTCCGTTCGTCGTACGTCTCAATCGACCCGTATCGATTTCCGGCTGGTGAACGGTGAACAATCAGGCACCGATTGGGTATGTCGACTACCCAGTACTCTTTCACTCCTGACAGGGCATAGAGTTCGCATTTTTCATGCAAATCGAAAGTGCGTGAGCTATCCGAGACTTCGATTGCCAATACGCAATCCGAAGCCTGAGGACGTTGAGACGAGTAGTCCTGTTTAGTTACAAGCATCAGATCTGGCATGACGACGCTATTGCCGGGCCGAAGATCCAATGAGCCCTGGTTGCGAATTTGCAGCAGCGGATCCGTTGGCGACGACACGGAAGCAAGCGCGGAGAACGCCCAGTCGGTTAGCAAGGCAAGAACGTCATCGTGGAGTGGATTGGGAGGCGTCATGTACCGAATCTCTCCACGGAAAAGCTGATATCGTTTGTCATCCTTGTCGGACAATACGCCGCTCGACACCATTTCGTCGAACTGCTCAATCGAGAAACGGGCCGGTACACTTATTCCGGTCAATGAAGATTTAGACTCGGGGAGCGTGGACATAGTGGGTTCTCCAGATGGCAACAGTGTACCAGCACGGAACAGGAGGCCAAATTGCCTGACTACAACCAAGGCGAGCGGCGGACAAAAATTTACCAACTTGCGTTCTTGAGCCGCTACGGCCACCGATGACTTATCGGTAAATTCTCACTCGCCTTTCGCCCAAGAGCGCCGAAGCGAGGTTTTTCGTCTTAACGCACGTTCCACCAGTTAAAGAACGAGCCATAAGGGCTCATTTCGAGATAGAGCAACAGCGTTGCAATGGTCAGCGCACCAAGCGAGATCATGAGCATGACGGTGTAAATGTTCATGCCCGGTTTTTCAACCAGAACGCCCGAGGAGCTCTTTTTCTTTTTAGAGGAGTTGCGTGGCGACACGATCACCTATCCTTATGACACCTTGGCGGTACTCGGGAACGATGCGGGCAACAGCACGATCAGAGACCGTATCCGTTACGACGACTCGCCCAATGTAACTGCCATCTTGGCGGTAAATGTCCAGTTTATGTCCAGCTTGAATGCCTTCGTCCGAGCCCAGTGAGACCTCGATCAGGTTGGTATCCCGAACCGCGGTAACGACACCATCCAGTTCCGGCGGAATATTGTCGATCGGGCTATTCTCATCCAGCCCATTGCGGTCCAGAACGAGTTTGGCCCGACTGAGTTGCGTTCGCATGACTTCGCGCCGCTCCGTGACCCGCTTCAACTGACCTTCAGTCTGATTCAGCTTGTCCTGCAAGACCGACGCCAGCCGCAATTTGTCATTGGTTGCCTGCTGAGCCAGCTTGAGATCTTCCCGCAATGCGTTGACTTCGTTCTTGAGTCGCTCCATCTCCGTTTGAGCCGTTTGGGCCGTCTGCTCGCTAAGTCGTGCATTGGTTTGTAGCGACTGCGATTTCGCTTCTTCGGCCGCGAGCAGCTGGTTGAGGTCGTTTGATTTCTGCTCAAGCGATGCCAGTGCCTTGGAGCGAGCCGCGCGTTCCGCGGTCAACAGGGCACCAACGCGATCCACTTCGATCTGCTTCTGCTTCATCAGGTCCTGCGCGTTGTTCAGCTGAGTCGTCACCTTGCGGTGTGCGTCTCGCCAGTTGCGATGCGTCGCGTAGGTCATCATCGTAAATGACATGAACACGATACTCATGATGAGTACCAGGATCGTCAGGATTTTACCGAAAAGATTCATGTTATCCTCAGACTCCGGGTTAGTTTCCGCGGAGTTGTTCGCTTCGTTCTTTCAGTCGTCGTAAGACGCCTTCGGCCTGATTGATTTTGTCCGTTAGCTCAGTCACCGTCTCAAACTCGCTGTTTCGATTGGCGAGTGTCTGCTCGACTTCCTTGCGTAACGCGTCGGCTTCGCCTTTCAGGCGAATCATGTCATCCTGAGCCGTACTGAGTGTGTTGATGTTGCGCTGGTGTTCCAGCGTCAATTGTTCGAGTTCGTCACGCTTTGCTGCGATCGTCGATTTTGATTCTCGCGACTTGACCTCCAGCACTGCGAGAGCGCTTCGCTTACTGGCGGTTTCGAGTGCGATTTTGTTCTGGACCATTTCCAGCTTTTCTTCCTGCTCACGAACCTGGTTGGTAAGTTCGCGGAGTTGTTCATTCAGGCCCGTCCCGCTGTCACCACCGGTTACCAGTGATTTGTAGTTTCGCTGCGTCGCGTAGTTCATGATCGAAAAGCCCATGAACAGCAAGCTCATGAGCAAGATCGCTACGGTCATGATTTTGCCAACGAGCGCCATTGCGAATTTTGTCCGGGACCAAAAGTGAACGGGAAGGGAGTGTCAGGTGGGTGCAGTTCTAGCCGATCAAAACCTGCTGGATCGACGTTCGGGGCGCTCAAGGTGTGGCGCGTAGATCTGCCTCTTCTCCTCCCAGTATACGTAGGGCCGAAATTGCCATCAAACAAAAACGTGAAACCGGCGGCTGAAAAGGCACTGAAAAACAAGGGGTTCACCCCGGTTCCGATGGTCTTCCCGACGTCGCTGATGACGGGGGTGCGGTTTATGCCGGCAGGTGGGATTTTGCGTCCAGAGTCGCAACCAGGCTCGATTGGTTTCGATGCATAGCCAAGTCAGGAATTGTCCTGGTCTCTGCCTGAGCCGCGTCTGGGTCTCTGCAGAATCCCGATTCCGCCCAGCAGGCAGACCATGAAACAGCCAATTGCCATCCAGTCGCCGGTCGCGAGATAGACCGATCTGACAGGTTCCATCGAGCGAACACTGGCGATCAGGTACTCCCGCTTCAAACGTGTCCCACGGCTGAGGACTTTCCCCGTAGCCGCGATGTCTGCCGAGACGCCGGTATTGGCTGCGATCAGCATCGGGCGACGCGTTTCGATCGCCCGGAAGATGCCACAAGCCAGATGGAGCTCCAGTTGGCTGCTGCCCCAGAACCAGCCATCATTTGTAATGGTCACCAGGGCATGAGGGCTCTTTCCCGATTCGCTCAACTCGTTGACTTGGCGTCGAATCAGATGTGGGACGGTATTCTCGTAGCAAATGCATGGGCTTATGCGGACATTGCCCACTTCAAACGAGGTGGGGCCCTCGCCGGTGTTCAACCCGTTGCCCATCGGAGTCAGTCGATAAAGCCACGGGAAAATGTTGCCGAGCGGGATGTACTCGCCGAACATCACCGGGTGCATCTTGTTGTAGCCGTCCACGATATCGCCACCGTCGTTGACGAGTGTCGCGCGATTGAACCTCTTCGTTGGCCCGTCGGTTAGCTCGATGGCTTCGGAGCCAAGGATGGCATGCTTGCCAAACGAGTTCGCGATCCAGGCTGTTGCCTGGTCCGACCACGCTTTCGAGTTGCTTAAATCCCGCTTGAGTATTTCCTCGTCTTGCGGCCAGGTCGGCGGTACTTTCACCGGCCAGGTATAGTCCAGCCACGGGACCATCAGCATCGATTCGGGCCAGACAATCAGGTCAACGTCAGGATTGGCGAGAACGGCGTTTCGTGTGATGTCCTTGTATTGCTGGACGGTCTCTGCGCGATCATCAACCGGTGAAAAAGTCGTGATGCGCGATCCCTGAATCAGCGCGACTTTCACCGCATCGTCCTGTTCGCCATCGGCAACGGCGGCTTTTGCCGAAAGAGCGTCCAGTGTCTGAATGCGCGAGTCGCCGTAGAACCACGCTGCAACCATTGCGAGCGTAGCGACGGCCAGTGGCCAGGCGACGCCCATGGCAATCTTTGTAGTACCGCCTTTAGGCGGAACTAATGCAGCTGGCGGCAAGCTCCCGCCATCGCCGGCTAAAGCCGGTACGACGAACCTTTCACTGACCGCCAGCGCGGCTTGGGCAATCGCCGCCGCCACCAACATCACCAGGAACCCGACCGCGTACGCGCCGCCGAGGTCGGCGATCTGAATGATGGGCATCCAGTTGACTTGCGTGTGCCCAAGGAGTGCCATCGCGAACCCGGTCAAAAAATGGCTGCGAAAAAGTTCCAAGCCGCACCAGACGATCGGAGCCGCGAAGATGAGAGGAACCCGCCAACGGTGAACCAGTTGCCGCGTCAATCCGACGAATACCGGCAGGTAGACCGCGAGGTAACCGGCGAGTGCGAACCATCCGAACCAGGCGGCCCAATAGGGTAGTCGAACCCAATGAACGACCAGCAACCAGTGGACGACGCCAGCGAGATAAATCGCACGGTATGGTTTGCGTCCAGCCATTTCTTTTTTGCCAGCCAACAGGCACCACGCGACGGGGGCCACCCAGGCCAGCGGCCACCATCCAACCGGCGCGAAGGCAGCCCACAGCAGGATGGCTCCGATGGCGGCAAGCACGATCGTTGAACGGCCGGTGGGCTGATCATTGGCCGCGTCCTGCCTGGGCGGATTGTCTTCGGCCGCGAGTTCTGGAGAAACGGCGGCTTTCTTTTGCCAGCGAGATTTTCGGGATTGTGTCATGCGAGTGGCGGTTTTCATGACTGGACGGTAAGAATTCG
>CALHZT010000322.1 GCA_938040995.1 uncultured Pirellulaceae bacterium
CTGAAACATTCCAGCCTGGGGCAGAGTGAGAATGAGCTTGCGAATTCGATCGTCGCCCCAGGTTTCGGTGAACCGTCCGACGACCGTTGGCCGTTTGGGACTCGTTGCCTCATCCACTGCCCCTCGATTCAGGCGGCACGAATTGCTAGTGAGTCCGACGCAGCAGTCCGACAAACCCAATCATTAGAAGCAGGGCTCCGCCCGGTTCAGGCACTGCACCTACGTGATCCGAAGCCTGAAATTTGTTCGCATTCCAGACATTGAAATCGGAAACGTCCACGACGCCGTCGGCCGTGAAATCACCAGCGCACCACGCGGGCGTATTGGTAAACTTGTTGGAGTTCCAACGGTTAAAGTCAGAAACATCCACAACGCCGTCGAGATTCGCGTCGCCGGCGAGATAGGCGTTGCCTGAATCATTGTTCAGTGCACCAGCCTGTTCCAGCCACGAATTCAGGTCGAAAAGGTCGACTTGTCCTTCACCCGTCAGATCAAAAGCCGGATTGTCGCTTCCCGCCGAAATCTCCATGACCAGCTGGTCGATGTCTGTGCAGTCAAGTTGACCATCGTTGTCGAAATCCGGATCGGCAAGAATCGCGTCCGGATGCGGATTGGGAATAACCGACGGCATCTCATTTTCCGTGCGGTAGATCTCCAGCATTGGCTGGTCAATCAGCACGGAACCACCATCCGTAAGATCGTTGTTCTCAAACTCGCTCCAGAACATGGTGGCTCGCACTTCTTCGACATCAAGAATGGACTTGGGCACGAAGCCACTTGAGTAGTCATAGCCCCACCCGGAGTCGTCGAGCGTATATGTCGTCGAGACCAGCGTCCATTCAGCGTTCAATGAAAAGACATCACCGCCGCCACCTGCCTGATTGTTGACGGAACCGTCGCCATTCAAATCGACAAAACTCGCACCGGCAGATTGCAACTGGGTATCGAAGATACGATCCGCGCGCGTCGGGTGCTCATTGACGGCTGGATCGGCGCCGTTCGCGAGAGCCTCCGTCCAGAACTCCAGCTTGACGACAGGCTCTGTCGACGGAATCGCCTGCACAAGATCGTTCGGGTCCTGCCTCATCCAGAATGAGAAACGAACCGAATTCCCGTTCGCCAATCGCCCATCAGGATTGCCAATCGCCCCAAAACCGGCGTTGGCAGGTATGAAGTTGAAAGCATCCGGATTGGCCGGATCGTCGCCGCTATTGCCATTCTCACCATTGGAGATATGGATCGACATGCCGGCGCCGTGTGAATTCGGCTGCTGAAATCCGGACGAGATTCGGATCACGTCGTTGTTATTGTCGACCCTTGCCCGGTCATCGACATTGAAACTGCCCCAGCTAAAAATGTCGGTACCAAAGAACCCACCATTGCTCGAGTCAGGATTAAGAATCGGCCCGAAGAATATCTCGGCTTGCGCATTGATGGCACACTGATTCAACGCGCACAGGATGGTGCACGTGATAATCAGGTAGCTCAGACGTTGACGCATTCGCCAACCAGATAAATCAGCCATACAACTTCCCCGTTCCAAAGTCGAAGTTGAAGAGATGTGGTGCCCTCTCAAGAGCCACCATTCTAGCCCGACCACCCAGGTGGGGCAAACGAGCAGGCAAAATGCGACCGGAGCAACAGAAAATGGTCACTTTCCTCGCAAAAGTCGCAAACAACCAGGACGAACGACCGGGACGAACGCGCTCTAGATATCGGACCAATTACCGTTCGAGTCCCCAAACTCTGTAACGTTACCGCCGGCGCGATTGATCAATTCGACATACAAATTGGATAACGGAATGTCGTCACCAAGATCAACATGACGACCGGGATTGAGCTGACCGCCACCGTGACCAGCGAGCAAAATCGGCAAGTTGTCATGATCATGACGATCCGGATCGGAGATGCCACTTCCGTAAAGAATCGCGGAGTTCTCGAGCAGCGAATTGCCGTCGATGTCTTTCGTCTCTGCAAGTCGCTTGAGAAAGTAGCCGAACTGCTCGGCGTAGAACTTGTCAATCTTCGCAATCTTTTCGAGCTTGTCCGAATTTCGCTGATGATGCGAAATTGTATGGTGCCCTTCCGAAACGCCGATCTCCTTAAAGCTGCGATTGCTACCGTCATGGGCCAGCAGGAACGATGCGACGCGAGTCGAATCTGTCTGAAACGCGATCACTAACATGTCATACATCAACCGGATATGCTCGCTGTAGTCTTTCGGCTTTCCCTTGGGCAGTTCAATATCCGGCTGTTCCCGGGAACCAAGTTTTTCCAACCGCTGAATGCGACTCTCGATCGAGCGTATGCCTTCCAGATACTCGGCCACCTTGCGACGATCGTTGCGTCCCATCTTCCTGCCAAGTTGCTTCGCATCTTCGCTGATAAAATCCAAAATCGACTTTTCCTCAGCTCGCAAGGCCGTCGTCGCTCCGGCATCCGAACCGACTGCACCAAACATCCGCTCGAAAGCCTGACGTGGTACCGACACCGGACTCATCGGAGTCCGCTCGTTCTTCCACGACAAATTGAACTGATAACTGCAGGCATAGCCAGAATCACAGCTACCACTCTTCCGACCTTCATCGCAGGAAAGTTCCAGTGAAGGCAACAAGGTATCCTTGCCGACCGCCCTGGCGATGACCTGATCCACGGAAACGCCAATCCGAATGTCGGCGCCACCCGTTTTCTTCGCCCTCTTCCCCGTCAAGAACGTCGCGTTGGCTCGCGCATGATCTCCGCCACCGTCCTGACCAGCCTCGGCGTTATCATGCTTGAAGCCCGAAAAGATCTGGAAGTCCTTTTTGAACTCGGCGATCGGCGCGAGCGTCGCCCCCAGCTCATAATCACTACCCACACCCTTTGGCTTCCACGCACCCACGTTGACTCCATTTGGTGCGTAGACGAATGCGGTTCGAAGCGGAGCCACAATTTCCTGCGTTTTACCGGCGACAGCACTGCGCATGAGTGACGGCAGGCAAGGAAGCGCCACGGTGGCTCCGACTCCCCGCAGGAATCGACGACGGTCAAACTTGCCGCCTGAACTTTTGATTCTTCCCATCGCTCTACTCATTTCTGTTTCGTCTGGTTCAACGGATGCCCATCGCCGCGGCGCTGTTGAAAAGCAACACTCTCAACAATTGCGTAAATCAGCTCTCGCCCGGTTCCACCATTCTCTGATTTGAGAAGTTCGTCCGTGATCCTGTCGATCGTCGGCATATCATAGTACTCGAGTCCCCGTCCGAGTGCATAAGTCATCATTTTTTCAGCGACGCACCGGATGATGTCACGCTTCCTGTCGTTGGCGAGTACCTTTTTCAGCTCTGCCACGCTCTCAAACGACTCACCCGTCATCAAGGTTCCCGCCGTTTCGATCGGCTTGTCGCCCTGCCCGTCTCGCCAATAGCCAATCGCATTGAAGTTCTCCAGCGCAAGCCCAATGGGGTCCATTCTCGCGTGGCAAGACGCGCAAAGTGGATCCTCGCGATGCTTCTCCATCTGCTCCCGCATCGTCAGCTTGTGTCTGCCCCGACGTTTCTCTTCCAGCTCAGGAACATCCGGCGGTGCAGGAGGTGCAGGTGTACCCAACAGATTCTCCAGGATGAACAGCCCCCTTTTTACCGGAGAAGTCCGCGTCGGATTCGAAGTCACCAACAGGATGCTTCCCTGCCCCAACAGACCGCCGCGATTGCTTTCGGCTGGTACCGTTGTTTTTGCAAAGTCGCTGTCATTCTCACTTTCGCTTTCGACGCCGTAATATTCCGCGAGATTTCGATTAAGAAACGTATAGTCCGCGTCTACCAGTTCGGTGAGCGGGCGATCTTTGCGGAAAACATGTTCAACGAAGTGCCTGGTCTCTTCAATCATCGCGTAACGAATGTCGCCGCCAAAGTTGGCCTCAGATTTCGGAATCCCGTCGGCTCTCTTGATCCGCTTCACCGAAACATCCACATCATAGACGTCATCCGTTTGCAGCCATTGGCCTACAAAGTCATCGAACAGCCGCCGGGATCGCCAATCGTCCAGCATTCGATCGACTTCTTTGCGAAGCGACTTACGCAGCCGCTTTTTGCTCGCGAGTTCGTACAAGTCATCATCCGGAACTGACGACCAGAGGAAGTAAGACAGCCGGGATGCCAGTTCGTATTCTTTCAAATCGACAACATGCCCGGGATCATTCGGTCTGGTTTGCAGTTCTGACCGGTAGATAAATCGCGGCGAAGCGAGAATGACTGTCAGCGCGCGTGCGATACCATCTTCGAAGGATCCGCTTTCGCTGTTGTTCACGTCCGCGAGACGCACCAGTCGATTGACATAGCCAGTTGCGACGGGGCGACGAAACGCGAGTTTTGCAAAGTGGCGCAGTATCTTCTTCGCATACCTCGTGCGCTTTTCCGGCGACTGGTCAGGCAAACCATCGAAAAAGACCTTGAAGTATTCTTTCTGGACTTCCTTGTGGCTGCCGTCCAGCGGCCCATGAACCTTGAGCGCACTGATCGCTGCGAACAACGGCGCCTCGCCATCGCCCGGCGGTTCGCGTGGAACAAGCTCCAGTTCGTACTTCGTGTCGCCGGATTCCAGTGGTACTTTCACCGACATCTCAATCAGGCTCTGATCCCAGCCAATCGGCTTGCGCACCTGTTCTTCACCGTTGACGTACAAAACCAGTTCGGCGGTATTGTTGGTGGCTTCCGCTGAGCCGCGAACCCATAGCGAGACGGTAAGTTCGTACTCGCCAGGATGCTCTGTTGAATCAGTGAATTCAATCTTTGCCGGTTTGGCGAATTTCAATTGATAGGGATCGAGGTTTCCGCCTTTGAATTGCCAAGCCTCGATCTCCTTTGTTGGAATCTGCGGATTGGGCGAGACGACCAGTTCACCGACGATCTTTCTGGCTGCCTTGAGATACTCTTCCAGCAAGAATGGCGACACCGTGAGCGTGTCGCCAATGGTGTCAAATCCGTAACCCGTATCGTCCGTCGGAAAAGCCGCAGTCGCATCAAAGTCGATATCGAAAATGTCCTTGATCGTATTCTGATACTCTCGCTGATTCAGGCGACGGACCGTGACCCGGCCTGGATCCGGGTTGTCGGCGTCCAGCCGAAAAACTGACTGCTCAATCCAGCCGGTGATGACGTGACGCTCCTCGCCCGTCGGGTGTTCTTCAGTCGACGGGGGCATCGTCTGTGCCCGCAAGTTCTTCCAGACGGCTAACCACTTGTCGCGTTGCGCAATGACGTCGGACGTTTTCTCGTGTTCGTCGAGCGCAAGACCGCCTTCGTCGCCGCCGTATCCGTGACAGTCGTAGCAGTATTGCGCAAGTAACGGTTGAACTTTTTCCACGTAGTCATCCGCCGAAGCGACGGAGCAACAGGAGGCAACCATCCAGAGGAGGACTAAAAGACATTTGCAACGATTCAATCGCTTCAAATCAAACGCGATGAATTCGGTGCCGATTTGTTGCATGTTCCAGGCCGCAGACCAGGTTGCGATTCCAGTTGAAGGCTCGCATATTATAGCCCGTTTGCGATTGAAACAGGAGCTTTATCCGACTGCCGGAGGGGAGAGGAGAAGCTATTTCAAAACCTGAATCCGGAAGTTTGTAGCACTGCCTTTAGGCCTTGAGGCCAATACTACGAACAGTTTTGAAATAGCTTCGAGGCTGGAGTCTTTGGAGACTTGATAGCCCGGCGTGACTCAACTCCTGGGTAATAACGAGGGCAAGAGTCCTAAGGGGCCTTGAGCCAAGGCAACGAAAAAGGACTCGTTGCCTCGTCCACTACCTGCCGGCTACCTGCCGACTAACAGGCTGCCTGCCGACGCCCACTACCCGCCGACGTCCACTACCTGCCGACTAACAGGCTGTATCCTTAATTGGCGTTGCCTACTTACCTGCTCCGACGGGCTCTGCATCCTTTGCATGTTCATGCGATTCAGCTTCGATCTTCTTCAGGCGAATGTTCCTGAATTCGGCCCACATCGGTTTGCCGCCATGCAACTGCAAAGCAATAA
>CALHZT010000323.1 GCA_938040995.1 uncultured Pirellulaceae bacterium
GTCGGCCCGATCAGCCGCCTGCGACGTGAGCTCAAATCATTGGCGGACGGAAATGCCGCAAATAGAATTGAATTTCGACCTGGCGATTATTGGCAAGAAGTTGCGACCGAATTCAATGAATTCTCGGCCTACATCGAAAAGAACGCGGTTCGCTAGTGCGGGTCGCACGGACGTGTAGCGTCTCTGGTGGCTGAAGCCGAACTACGACACAAACCAACATAGAAAAAGTCGCCAGCCGGAAGGCTGGCGACTTTTTTTGTCAGGTGCTTACCGCCACGTCGTGCTACTACTCAGCAGAAGCTTCGGCTTCCTCTTCCGCATCACCCTCGGCGTCGGAATCAGCCTCGGCATCGGAATCATCGCCTTCGTCTGCTGGAGCGTTTTGCAGTTCCAGCTCGGCTTCGTAGCCTTCGAGTGTCGCCTTGATCGCCGGATTGTCCGAAGCTTCAACCGCCTTTTTCTGCCAGTCGATTGCCTTTTGAAGTTCGCCCATTTCGTAGTGCACTCGAGCCAGCGTATCGATCGAATTCGCTTCACCTTCTTCAAGTTCTACGGCTCGCTTCGCGATCTTCAACGCCAAAGGCAGGTCCTGCATCTCACCTGGAACCTCTGTGGCCATCGACCAGGCGAGGCCATTCAACTCCATAGAATCATCCCACATCGACTCAGACAATTCGGCGGCGAGTGTATTCGCTTCTTCGCCTTTGCCTCCCTGAACCAACATGCCAAATTTCATCATCTGGATCCGGTTGAGCATTCCTTCTTCTGGCTTCGTCGCGATGACTTTATCCACAACAGCAATTGCTTCGTCTGTTTTGTCAGACTGCGCCAATATCTGGGCTTTGGTCATCAGGAAGTTTATGTTCTCTGGATCTGATTCCAGCATCTCATCGAGCAACTCAACGACTTTTTCGGTGTCGCCACTTTGCATCGCCTTTCGCAAGCCCATCATGGCTTTTTGCTCGGCGGCCTTCTTGGCAAACTCCGCGACGGCGGCTTCCCTGTCGAATGTCCCTTCGACGATCTGCGAAAGAGGCTCGTCCATATCCATTGGATGCCCAAGCCACTCAAGATGCCCGTCTTTGCCAACGACGAATGCCGTCGGGATGCCGCCTTGTTTGGCTGCAGCCATATACGACTTGGAAGTCATGCCCTCATCGTCCAGAACAAGCGAGTACTTGAGCGCTTCGGCCCATGTTTTCGATTCGTCGATTCTCGAAGGCTCGTCCAGAAAACCCTGGACCGTCGCTTCGTCTTCCTCGGTGAATCCGATGAAACGAACCTTGTCGCCATACTCTTCCTGAAGCCCACTCATGTGAGGCATGCTGGCCAGACATGGACCACACCATGTCGCCCAAAATTCAACGACGTAGACTTTACCTTTTTCGAAACCGTTTACCGGATCGGTACCCGTCATCATCTTTGACATGTACACTTTCGGCGCTTTATCCCCGATCGCGAGTGATTCGGGAATATCGACTTTGGCATCATCAGCCGCTGCCGCATCGTCAGCTGAACCTTCAGCCATGACGGTGGATTTGAGAGAAGCGGCCGCATCGGAAGCTTTGGCTTCCACCGCGTCGGCTGCGTTTTCGACAGCACCTTTTGCAGCGTCAACGGCTGCATCAGTCGTTGAGCCAACATCCACCGTGCTCTCCACACCGCAACCGGAAGTAAACGCCAGAGTCATCGCCGCAATGACGACGAGAATGTTAGGGAATCGCATAGATACCTTTCGTAAGAGGTGACAGCCAAAATCCTGTCCAATTGCAGGAATGCTTCCACGACTGGTTCAAGTTAGAGTTGGAATTAAAGCCCAATTCTACGCAGATGAATGCCCAAGGCGATAGCGGCATGCCTGAGAAATCGAATTTTGTGCACTCGATTACCGACCGTGGAGAAAATCTCGCACATCGTCCACAAAGTCATCGACATCTTCGTCGACTTTCCCGGCCCGGTAAGTCTCGACAGCCCGCTCAAACGAAGGAATATCCTCGACATTGCTGCGATGGATTTTGAGCACGACCGAATTATCTTCCAGCCCGGCAAAGTCACCAAGCGCGGCGGCAGACACCACCGTCAATGTCACCGTCGTGCTGAACATGCCCTTTTTCGAGACGACGCCAACAAAGTTCTTCCACTCGATCAAAATCGAGCTCATCTCTTTCTCAAAGATTCGCGTCGGTTCGTCACCCTCGTGAAAAACAAGCTGAATTCCCTCTTCCTTGGGAATGGCTACGCCATGCGTCTTGAATTTCGTACCGAAGAAGTTGTTCAGATGAAATTGAAGCATACGAAACTCTCCAACCTTGGTGCGGCAAATCAAACCAGCCAGAACTTACGCGTCCTCTTCCGGCAACTCAAACTGCGGCGCCGTCGGTTCACGATAGTCGTCATCTTCGTAAGTCAACAACTGCTGCTTCGTGTCCCGCACGACATCGTTGACATCACCCTGAGCTTTGTACAACTCAGACTGAACTTCCTGTAGCGCGCGTCGCAGCTTCGCATAATGTCCGCCCACCGTTTTCGCGACTTCGGGAAGTCGTTTTCCGAACAGCAAGACGGCAATCATGCCAAGCACAATGGTTTCACCAACTCCAATGCCAAACATCAGAGATTCTCCGATTTTTGCTCGTTAGCTGGTTTGGTCATTCTCAATGGAATTGTCTTCGTCGCGCACACCCTTTTTAAATTCGGTAATGCCCTGACCAAGAGAACGCATAACACTTGGCAGTCGATTTCCAAACAGGATGAGCATGATGACGAGCAATATGCCCAACTCGACAGGACCCAGTCCAAACGCAAACAGTGGTAGTACAGGAGATGCCATAGCAACCTCGCGATATCAAAAGATGGCTTGTCAGTTCATTGATCGTAAAATCGCAGTCGTGATCAATAACAAGCGGCGAGAGCGGGCTGAGGCCCAACACAACTTGGTGAGGGCTGGCCAGAACCGACTCGTAAGCGAGCAGCACTGCACCCCCATTCTATTCACCGACCGCCCAACGTCAAAGGCGGTGTACCGACCGCCCCATGCCGGCCTGCAATACAGCAACAAACATCAGTAGCGATAGTAGACTTCCAGGCACATCGTTGCCAAAGCCGTCGAATACACGCGACCTCCATGGCCGCCCCACACCGAGTTTGGCTCCCAGCTTCCGGATGCGGCACCCGTTGCGGATTGCGTGCG
>CALHZT010000324.1 GCA_938040995.1 uncultured Pirellulaceae bacterium
CGGCAAGGTTGCTGGACAGGTCGAACTGCCCACCACTAATACCGATTGAGCTGCCAAGTGCACCAAGTTCGAGTGTAATGCCTGTGACCGGTTCGCTGACGTTTGCGGACAATTCAAGCTGCGAGAGCTCGACCGAAACATTCGAACTGTCGATCGAGGTCGGCGACGTCACATCAACCACGATTCCGAATCGAGCCGCGAAATCGAAAGCAACGTCAAGATCGCTCGTGCCGTTGACGCTCAGTCCCAGTTGCGAAAGTACATCGGCGGGTATCGAATCCGTCAGATTCAGACCACTTAGGGTGACGACTTCGCTCCAGTCGATGATGAACTCGACATGCAGCTCGTCGCGACCACCGATCGAAACCACATAAGCCGCAATGGATCCGACCGGCGATCCACTAACGGCACTGAGCAAACTGTTGATTCTTGTTTCGATCAGCGACTGAAGATCGCCAAGCGTGCTGCCCGCCGTGGTCTCGAATGTATCAATCGCATCGGCAAAATCGAAGAAGTCCGCAAATGACTGGCTGGCCGACGAGCCCAACAAGTCGAAAATCGACTGATTGATAATCGGAAGCGGCTCGTTGAAGGAATCGAGAACCGACTGGAACTGCGATCCCAGGTCCTCAAGTGCTTCACCCGCGAGTCCAATGCCGCTGCGAATCTCATCGGTGAGTGCTGCGAAAACACTTTCGACTCGCAAAATGTATCGCTTGTTCGCAACGTCGTGTATAGGCATCAGGAACAGCGAAGTCCCCGGGATCCCAAGGCCGCTGACATTGGCAAAGTCGCCGGTCAACGTTCCGGTATATGTCAGGAATTCGATCTCATCGCCCAAACCAAGCGAACTGACAAAACTGTCATCAAGCATCACTTGCAGCAGGCCGTCGAGCGTGACATCACCATCGACATTCACCTGGTCGTAACCATCAACGCCAGGCATCAGTCCGTAAATTTCGATCAGCAACGTGCCGTCAGATGACTGGTCAAAGCTGCCGGTGATGTTCAGAATGCCGGGCGAATTTCCGGGGCTGACCAAACCGTTGTTCAGGACCGATTGTCCGAGGTTTTGGTTGCCGCCAAGAGTGTCGTCTGAGCCCAAAATGAGCGTTGTGTCACCGCATACCGACTGCGACCCGTCCAAATCTGGACAGTTGTGATCGCCGTAAGTCGCGTTGTCAGAAGCGTTTGAAGAAAGCGGTGCGTAGAGAGTCAAATCCGATGTCGTGTTGGTCGAGTCGCCGGTTGCGGCGGGTGGGCCGCGTGTTTCGTGACCTTCGAGGAACTCGAAATCGTAGGCAACCGCGTCGCTTTCGACATCAAATTTGAGGTCGAGTGCGACGCGATTTGCGCCTTGTTCGGGAGCCGTCAGCGGAGCCGATCGGGACGTGCGAACGGTTGAGTCCCCAACGTTGCTGACGTCGCTGGAAGCGTCATCAGCATCGTTGAGAACCAGTTCCGCATCGTCGGAATCCAACTCAAATTCGAGCCGTGTGTTGTCGATCAGGACGTCGTCCTGGACGTCAACGGAAGCCACTTCGTCAACGATCGAATCCGTGGATTCGATCGGATCGGCAGCTTCGAGGCTGACGGAAAGAACCGATGTCTCGTTCAGATTCAGAACGAGAGATTGGTCGTTGCCGTCGTTCGAAGCACCGGCTTCAGCCGGCGTCGTGTCTGCATTGCGAAGCGAAATCGTTTCGGGTGCGAACTCCACCTCCGTCGCTTGGACGGTTGCTTCGGCGATCACTTCGGAAGCGATTTGCGGCGCGAATTCTGGCTGAATGTGGTCAACAACGTCATCGACGACTGCACTCCCAGCCAGCATAATCCGTGTTTCCAACGACTCGACCCCCATCTCCATTTTCATGGCAGATGCAGCAGCGACCTTCCAGCTTTCGGGCTGTTCGTCGCGTCGCCAAAGGTTTTTGATCGTCTGAAACACTGTCAGATACGCCGTTGAAGGAAAACTCGTTCATCCGGGGGAAGGCGGAACACCATCCGCCCGGATGGGGGTGGAGTTCACCCCATAGGGAGACCTTACGGCACGATTTGCCCTACGACTGGCAAGTTTTTTTTAAACGTTGGCATTTGCCTGTCACGCACGTCTTACGGAATACGGCGCATCCGCAGACGAGGAATAGTCTTCGCAGGCAGAAAAGTTTCAAACGGCCATGACTCACATCGTGTCCGACCATTGAAATCTGGAACAGTCGCAAGATGATCCGACTCGCCAGATTTGACAGAACGACGTCAATCGCGAATCGTCAAAACTTCCTATCCACACTCATGACTGGCGAATCGAAACGAGTGAAATTTGCATTGCAGGTCCGACGACGACTTTGACCGTTTGATTGAAGAGAAGCGAAAAATGTCTTCGAGGTGCCACACGTGATTCAGGAAGGTCACGTCTGCTAATGGAGAATTTGAAAGCGATCCACTCTTTTGCATTCACCGTTACGTAAGGTGTCATCGCGAATCGCCGGCCACGGCCGACTTTCCTGTCGACTGGCCCAAGCCGTCTTCCCCGCCGATTGGCCCAAGCCGCCTTCCGCGCGACTGGCCAAGTCGTCTTCCCCGCGAACGCGGGGACCCAGTCGACTCATGATGATTCACAATATTTGAGAGTTGCCCGAACCGGCTTCCTACGCATTCTGGATTCCCGCCTGCGCGGGAAAGACGCCACTCCGCGTGGGAAACCCACTCCGCGCGGAAAAGACGTGCGGCCCCCTTCATTCGGAAACGGGCGTTTCGTTACAACCGGATTTTGCGGAAATCAAACACGCATCCATCACCTGTTGGGTCTTGAGAGAGTACTCGCCCCATTCCGGTTCGAGGTTCCCGGAAATTGCCGCCGCCGAAAAGCGTTCGATCATGCGGACTTCCTGCGCACCAGGTTTTCCGTCCGATGGTTCAGCAACCGAATGCGTCTGCCGCCGATGATTCATCTGAAATCGGCAAACATCCACGTCGAAGGTCGGAGCCGCCGAGGTGAACTCAACCGCATCTCCGACGACTGGCAAAACGAAATCGTCCAGCCGAACTGATCCATTCGTACCGGCAATCTCAAACAACTGGTCCGTCTCGGTGACAAACGAGCAGTAAAAGTTTGCCGTGACATGATTGTCAAAGAAAAGATCGCCGGCGAACTCGATGGGGACGCCCCCTTCGGTCGCCTGAATAATCCGGCCTGTCACCATGGTCGGTAACTTCCATTCCATCGTCCACAGCATCATGCGGATGCAGTACCATCCGACATCGCCGAGGCAACCTTGCGGTTCGAGGTCAGAATGAGTGCGAATATTGCCCGAGAAAAATTCATCGGGCGCCCGGAAGCAAAAATTCGACGTCATCCTGCGGATCTCACCGACTTTGTCATGAATGACGCTACGGACCTGCGGCAACCGCCGGCTGTGCATCAGCATCACCCCGTCCATGAATTGCACTTGGTTGGCGGTGCACGCCGCAAGAATTTCTATCAGATCATTCGCACTTATCGCGCACGGTTTTTCGAGAAGAACGTGTTTTCCAGCACTGGCCGCTTTGATCGCCCATTCTTTTCGAAGTCCCGTCGGCAGTGGAATGTAGACCGCATCGACGTCGTCGTTCTTGAGCAAGTCGTCATAACTGCCATACGCCGCCGGAACGGTATCAAACGGTGAGTGGGCCTGGCAACTGGTGACGAAGTCTTCGGCCTTGGCAAGAGAGCGGCTGGCCACGGCTGCCAATGTCGCGTTTTCAGCGAGCAGGACGGACCGCCAGTTTTTCTTTGCGATCTCGGCAGCGGAAAGAAAGCCCCAGCGACAAACAGACATAAATATTCCGTAATAGATAAAGACATTGCGGTAACTGGACGCGTCCGATTCTAGTTCACGCAACGAATCACCAAAAGTTGGGGCCAGCCTGCGCCCGCGCACGTTGGTGTACAGGCTTTAGCCCAGCCTTTTAAAGGTGTCACTGCATTCAGTGCATTCGTGCCGTATTCGTTTGAGTTAGCTCTTCTTAGCATATTGTTTTACGACGAACAGGAAAGGATGTGCTGAGATGGGTTTTGCAAAGAAGGTGCTTGAGAAGTTCACAAAGAAGAAGCCGGTTGCCATCATGACGAGAGTATTGCTGTCGAATACGCTTTCGGACCGGCGTCTGGACGAAATTTTTGCCAATAATTGCGAGCAGCAATTATCTGGCAGTGAACTGACCTTTTCGACAGTGGCGAACATGATGGGCGACGTTGTCCTGAAGATACAGCCGAGCATAAATGCAGCCTATTCGGGCGAGGACGTCAGTGTTTCTGTCAATTCAGTCTACAACAAACTGCAAGGCATCGAGACTCAGGTATCAAGAGCCATTGTGCGCGAAACCGCCGCCTGCAAGCGCGAGATCGTCAGTCACATGAAGGGCACCGCTCCGCCTTTGCTGGCAGGGTTTCGTACAAAGATCGTCGATGGCAACCACCTGAGAAGAACAGATTCTCGAATTGGTGAATTGCGGAAAGTGAATGTGGCGCCGCTTCCCGGAAAATCTCTGGTTGTCCTCGACCCCGAGTATCGCCTGGCTGTAGATGTTATCCCTTGCGAATGTGGCCATGCTTCTGAGCGATCATTGTTTCCGGAGCTATTGGAGGCCGTTGAAGCCGGCGATGCATGGATTGCTGATCGAAATTTCTGCACAATTGCCCTCCTGATTGGCATCGCCGACCGAAAGGCCAAGTTTATCATTCGACAGCATGGTCAAATGCCGTACACGCTCTTAGGCAGGTGCCATCGGGTTGGAGAAATCGAAACCGGGGTCGTGTACGAGCAGAAAATGCACGTTGTTGATGAGCAAGGCCAGAAAAGAGCTTTTCGACGCATCACGGTCCACCTGTTTGAACCAACTCGCGATGGCGATGTCGAAATGCACATCGTTACCAATCTTCCCAAAAAGTTTAGTGCCCAGAACGTCGCAAAGACTTATCGTCAACGATGGAAGATAGAGACTGCATTTCAGGAGATGGCAGAAAATCTTGAGGGCGAGATTCAGACGTTGGGTTACCCCAAAGCTGCACTCTTTGGTTTCTGCATGGCACTCGTTAGTTTCAACGTGTTCTCCACCATTCGGGCAGCGGTTCATGCTGCGCACGGCGAAGAAGCAGCGAACGAACTTTCCGTTTACTATATGTCCAAAGAAGTATCCAATGTCAGTGATGGCTTGGACGTAGTGGTCGAGAAAGAAACCTGGAGCCAACTCTACGGTCAGTCAACCACCAGACAAATTGCCAAAGAGCTGCAACGTATCGCAAAAGCCATGCAACTCAAGCGATACAAGAAAAACAAATGGACACCAAAGAGCAGGAAGAAGTCAAAGAAAAATAAGACAAACCGTGGGCATGACTCCACATACAAGATCCTAATGAAGTCACGAAATGTTGCATGAACTGACAGCTTCAAAAGGCTGG
>CALHZT010000325.1 GCA_938040995.1 uncultured Pirellulaceae bacterium
TATGTTGTGCCCGGCTACTTTGCGGCGGATGGCAACGCGGCGAACACTTCTGCCAGTTCGGGTACGAAGTGGCGAGCCCACTTCGCGCCCTATTCGGTTGGTACGCTGAGTTACGCCGTTTCGTTTCGAACCGGCGACGGCATTGCACTCGATCGTAAGTCGTCAGGGCAGCCGGTTGCAGGAATCGATGGTGCATCGGGAGCGATCACCATCGCTCCATCGGATAAATCTCCAGAAGATCGCGACTTTCGCGGCCATGGCTGGCTGGAGTACGTCGGCGGCCACCATCTCCAATTCGCTGGTAGCAAGAAATACTTCCTCAAGGCGGGCGCCGACGCACCGGAAACGCTGCTTGCTTACGTTGATTTTGACAATACGGAAACGCGGAAACCAAAAATGGGACCGCTAAAAACGTGGCAGCCGCATGTGCAGGATTGGCGTGAAGGCGATCCGACCTGGAAAGACGGCAAAGGTAAGGGGTTGATCGGAGCCATCAATTACCTGTCAGGAAAAGGCTGCAACGCGTTTTCGTTTCTGACTTATAACGCGGGAGGCGACGGTGACAACGTTTGGCCATTCGTGTCCCGCGACGACAAGCGACATTATGACTGTAGTAAGCTGGATCAATGGGGAATCGTATTCGAGCACGGTACGCGAAAAGGGATGTATCTCCATTTCAAGATGCAGGAAACCGAAATCGACGATAACCAGCGGAACCACAAAGAGTGGGATGGCAAGTCACTGGTTCGTGAATGCCTCGATGGTGGCGAGCTTGGCCCGGATCGGCGACTGTACTTTCGCGAGCTCATTGCTAGGTATGGACACAATCTGGCTCTCAACTGGAACATGGGTGAAGAGAATACCCAATCAGAAAAAGCCCAGCGAGAATCGTTTGAATACATCGCATCGCTCGATCCCTATCAGAACAACCGTGTGATGCACACGTACCCACACCAGCAAGAAAAACACTACGATCGTTTTCTTGGTGACCCGATCGGCATGACCGGATTGTCATTGCAAAATGACGGCATTCGAAGCACGCATGGTCAAGCCGTCAAGTGGATTGCCAAGTCACAGAAGGCAGGGAAGCCGTGGGTCGTCGCATTCGACGAATCGGGAACGGCTGGTCATGGGCAGTGTCCTGATCTTGGTTATCGCGGTTTTGATGGTCACGACAACGACGGCAAAATGGCGCATACCGAACATGAGGTTCGCCACTTTACGTTGTGGGGAACGCTGATGGCGGGAGGCGCCGGTGTGGAGTATTACTTCGGTTACAAGTTTGTCGAAAACGACCTGAAGTGTGAAGACTGGCGCAGCCGTGATCGTAGCTGGGACTATTGTCGAATCGCGATTGAGTTCTTCCACGACAACGAAATTCCATTTTGGGAAATGCGCAACCGAGATGAACTGGTCGGCAACCCGAAGCATGATAACTCAGTATATTGCCTTGCCAAAGATTCGGAGTGTTACTTGATCTACCTACCGGCGAGTGGCGGCAAGGGAGAGAACGCAAGCAATGGAAATGAAAATGGAGTGGACTTCGGTCGCCCCAGGATCAATTTCGCGAACGCAGCCGGTGACTACTCCGTTCACTGGTTCAACCCGCGCGTTGGCGGCGAACTGGTCAAAGGAACGGTCGCAAGCGTCACCGGTGGCGTCGCCAGCCTGGATTTTGGCGAACCTGCCTCGGATGCAGACAAAGACTGGCTAGTCGTCATTCGCAAGTTGCAATAGCCTCGTCGTTTGTCAAATATCCAGTCGTCTGGGCGGTGTTTGTCTTGCTTCCGATAACGCTTGAAGTTGCCGTAAAATTGACTTTGTAGCGTGATCGTTGCAAAATCCATGTCGCTGGACTGCGTGTGTCAGTTCCGCAGAAGAACTTTCTGTTTTTGTATTTGTCAAAGCCTGGAGGAAGATTCAATGATAAAGATCTGTTTGTGCTACATCTCAATTCTCATCGCGTCCACCGCGCTGTTTGTGCACCAATCGCATGCGGAAGCATACGTAGTTAATCGCTCAATTTCTAACGGAGCATCGGTCGCTACCTTGGTGGGGACGTTGGACATCCCGATTGGGTCTTATCTCATCGAGAACGAGGGCGAGAGTCCGTTCACAGACGTAAATCTGACAATGACAGTTGATTCGGTCTCATTTGACCTGGATGCATCGCTCACCGGAATTATTACTGACGACGGTCAGTTTTTCATCGAAGCGACTTCAACATCACTGACCTTCGACGCCATTGGCAACGATCAAAATCCAGCTGATCTCGTTTTCTCTGACAATATGGACCCGTTCGCCAACAACCGGTGGGTAATTGGTTCCAATGGTTCGCCGGCTTTTGAAGCTGCCAGATCAGACAATGGGGAACTTCTAACGAACGCATTTTCGTTCCCCGTCACCTTTGGTACCGTCGTTCCCGAACCGTCATCGATGCATTGCCTGTTGGCAATACTCTGTCTCGCAATTGTGCCAAACGTACGACGTTGTTGCCTGAAATAGCAAAGCGCAGGCCAGCCAGTGGGGCCTTGGCGGCGAGAAGCCGACGGCCCCGGTTGGCCCTTGGCATGACATGGTGCATCGGGGTATCGCTTGCTCTGGCACGAAAGGCGAAGAGCAGCAACAATCAACGTCCAATACAAACAGTCACAGGCTGGCGGATTTAGATAAAGAATTGTCAACATGAACCAATTCGACGCCGATTCCCCGTTCTACCGCGCGCTGGCGACCAAGTACGACCTCGAACGGGAGGACGAAGCACTGGAAATCCTCGAGGCGAACCCCGAGATCGCGATGCTTGAGTGGCCCGGTCCTGACGAGGGTGGCCAGCCGTTTATCA
>CALHZT010000326.1 GCA_938040995.1 uncultured Pirellulaceae bacterium
GCATAACTGACGCGGTCGACGGGAGGGCGAGGCTCCGTCCGAGCCGCGAAGTTGGGAGTGTGCCGCGGTCAGGGTGTCAGGAAAAGGCGTTGAAATATATGCGATTCAACGCGCAGCTTAGTGTGGCTTGTCGAGGATGGCTATTCGCGGCTCGGACGGAGCCTCGCCCTCCCGTCGCGCCGTCCTTGCCGTCCGAGCCGTTATGCCATAGTTGCACGGCTGTCCCAGCCGTTTTTTGCTGACGGACGGCTGGGATAGCCGTACAACTATCGATGCCACGGTCACTCTTCCAGCTCAACCCCCAGCCCGTCGGCGATGCGATTAACGTAGGCGTAATAGGCGACGACTTCGGCGATGTGCAAAATGTCAACGTCGCTGAATCCGGCGGTACGAAGCTGCTGGACATCGTTCTCAACGACTTCAGCCGGTGTACGAGTCAACTTGACGGCATAGTTGAGCATGGCAGATCTGCGTTGGTCGAGCGGTGCAGTTTCATGGTTGTGCTCGATTGCCGCGAGTAGTTCGTCGTCCTTTAGCAGTCGGCGCAGACCGCGCCGGTGATGAGCAATTCAGTAGTGGCATTCATTGGATTGACTGACGACCAGGGCGATCATTTCACGATCGACTTTCGGAAGCGTCGCGGTGCCGCGCATGGCCTGCTGGTAAAGCCCAAGGTGTGCTGACATGCTGCCAGCGTCGAGTGAATGTACGGCAATGATGTTGTCGACGTTTCCAGTCTTTGGGTCAGAAGCGGCGGCCTTCATCGGTTGAAGTTTTCCGTCCCATTCGTCGTCCGGTATTGTTTTGATCCACGCCATTTTTTCAGTCGTTTTTTTGCAGGGTTGTCGCTTGGAAAAGTGAAGACAGTGAGAAAGGAAAAGCAAATAGACAAGAACAATTCACGTGCGGATCGGCCTTGTTACGCGTGCCGGGCGGAAGCTACGAGTGTGTGCCGTGGCTGTGGTGCGTTCGGGTGTGATAGTCACCTTCTCAGTACTCAGGTATTCGTGGAGGGACGTCGCAGGTCCATTCGCGAGTTGCAATGCGAAAGATGCATTTCATTCAGTATGATTTGCGCGTGCCTCCGGGTAATGTTTTTTGCGGTGGTGTTGCTTGCCAGTTGGTTTTGCAAGTAAAGCCAAGTAGCTCGCTCTCGCGAGCCCTGCACAGATGCGGTCACGACCGGGACGGCGGTGTTACTATCATGCGGTCACGGCTGGGACAGCCGTGCTACTATGACATAACGGCTGGGACAGCCGTGCTACTATCGATGCCATCTAATCCAGGTACTGGACCCGCTTTTCGATATCGCTATTCACCGAATGGTAGCGGCGATACAGGTTTCCTGAATCAAACAGTGTCTGGCGGATGCACTCGGTATCGTCGGCTCCGATGGCGTCCGTGAAAATGGGCAACAGGTACTCAATTCCGGTTGGGGAAATGTGCATGCGGTCGGCATCGTAGAACGATTCATGAACGGTGCGGGCGTGAATATGTCCCCAGCGATCACGAAACTTGCTTGAGTAGAAGCTTGCGACCTGGAACCCATGGTCTTCGGTCAGTCGCAATGTTGACACGGCGTTATTCTGGCCTTCCAGCAACATGTCGATCGTCTTGCCGCCCAACTGAGCCGCGTGGAAGCGGTCGAAAGCGACTGGTCGCCCGCCTCGCTGAGTGTGTCCGACCTTTCGAGTAAAGATGGCTCGTTCAGCCGACACCTGGCGATTGTTTTTCTGGAAGAACTTGTCGCCGATCGATTTGATCAGCAACTGGCGCAGGTTCTCGGCGGCTCCCGAAAGCAGAATGTTGCCGGCGGGATCGGTCGAAGCCTGCGAAGAACCGAGGACTTCGCCTGTTTCGTCAACGATTCCCTCACCGCAAACGATCACCACATTCTGCTGCAAATCGTAAAGCTCTTTGACTCGCTCGGTCACCTTTTCCAGACACAATGGCGACTCAGGCATCAACACGATATCCGGCTGACCATACGAACTGCCGAGCGCGATGTAACCGGAATGCCGGCCCATGACTTCGATGATCGCCACGCGACTGTGACTTTCAGCTGTCGTCCGAATTCGTTGCACACCAGCCGCCGAGACATAGACCGCCGTCGCATAGCCGGGTGTGACGTAGTTGATCATCTCCGTCAATTTGAAACCGCTGGGAGTTCTCGCCTGCGTTTCTTTCAGTTCGTACCGATATCCGTCCGATTGCGAATCGTCCTCGACGCGCTGCCACTGATCCGACTCGTTGGCGTAATTCAGGCCGAGGTCGTTATCAATCGTCTTGGGCGAGAGCACGGTTGGAACGATATCGCATAGCGGCTGAAGACCATTGAGCGTTCCGTCGCCGCCGACGCAAATCAAACCGTCGATCTTCAGGCGTTTCAGTCGGTCGGAGATCACGCTCAGCTCGTCGTCCGAACGGTCGCCGACATATTTTCGCGACGAACCGATGATCGTGCCGCCCATCGTCGGGTCGAGCTCAGGGATCGCGGCAAAGAGCGGGTTCAGCCGAATGTGCGGGACTCGCTCGTCGAACAAGCTGTTAAAGCCATGACGCAGGCCAATTACCTCCAGTTGGCACTGGTTGGCTCGCATGACGGCTCCATGGATCGTGGCGTTCAGAGCGGGCGTGTCGCCCCCGGCTGTCAAAATGGCTATTCGTTTCATGCAAGAACGCTAGCATCCTCACCGTGATTTAGGCAATAGAGGGGAACGGCGGGCTTGAATGTTGGCTGATTGCAGCGTGAAGGGGCCTGAATCGGGAACGGGCAGCAAACAACGGCGGCCAGGCCGGGAGGGAAAGGCGGGTGAGACTCCGTCCGAGCCGCAGAAGCTCTCAACATTTCACGGCAATTTCGCGGCTCGGACGGATTCTCACCCTCTCGCAACGCGAACCACTCACTCGATTCGCCAGATATCAGGCCCAGCATCATGGCCTGTGAAATCGCGTCGCCGCGACCATCTCCCCAGCTCGAAACCCAACTCGCGTAGCCCTTTTGGATCAATTTGCGTAGACTCACGAGTTGAAATCTGATGCCACCAGGACGGTGGCCGCTGGCAGGAGGGTTTGCCGGCAAGAATCGCCAAGAACATCGTGGGCACGGAGGAACGAAGTGCAGATTCAAGGGCTTAACATTGATCGCTTCGGCCGCAAAAACAATCTCGACCTCGACGGAATCGGCAACCAGCTGAATGTCGTCTATGGCCCCAACGGAGCCGGCAAATCCACCGCCATCAACTTCCTGCGGTGGATGCTCTACGGGAATTACAACGACCAGGTCGGCCAGTACGTCGGCGCGCGCTATCGCAACGCCGAGGGCAACTTGCCGGCTCCCGCATCCGGTTCGGTCACGTTCACCGAAAACGGATACTCTCGCCGCATTGCAAGGCAGGATGATGGCAGTCGCTATGGCCATGTCGCGATCGATAATGATGATCGATACGCTCGCCAGTCGCATCATCTGACTTCGCTTCTCGGCGATGTTAGCCAATCAGATTTTGATCTCCTGTTCACGCCGGACTTCAGTCGCGATTATGCGCTTGCGGAATTGCTGCAGGGCACGATGGCGCGTGGTATCGATCTTGTCTCGCAGCGCATTCCGTCGGACCGCGTGCAGGAATTGCGTTTGCGAATCGACAACTATCGTCGTGATATGGACGCGCTACCGTGGCGCAGCGGCGAACTGACGGCGTTGCTTGAACAGAAGCGAACTCTTGAACGGCGCATCGATACGATCACGGAAGAAATGCGACGGCGGCGAGCCGAATATGATCTCGAATACGAAGAGTTGAATCGACGTATCGAGGACGCGGAACTGGATATCCAGCGACTTCGCAATGAGTGGCATGCCCGAGACAACGACGTTGCGGCGCGACGGCGTGAACTGGAAGAGGCGTGGGCGAACGCGGAAGAAGCCAAAAAAGAATACATTCGTCGCCGGCGAAATGAACTCAGTGAGATGGAGGCGCACATCACGCGGGTGCGAGCCATGCAATCTGACGTTCAGCGGCGGTATGACCGGTTGCAGATTTCGCTGCGGGACAAAGAGGTGAACCTCGACCGGAAGAAGGACGTTAACGAGTCGGCGTGTCTGGTGCAGTCGATTTCGAAGCAGCTCGATGAAATGCGGTCGATCGACTATCCCGAAAGCGACTATGTGAATCGCTATCGCAGCACGTTTCGACATCGGGGTGCTCAGGCACCCATGGCCGCGTCGTTTGACCACCTTCGTCACGAAGTCGGCCGGTTGTGCGAATCACTACAGCGTGAACGCGGCGATGACCGTGTCAGGGCGATGGCGGACGAGCTGGATCAGCTCCGTGAATGCGAAGCCATGATGCAGCGATGGCTGACCGGCCTGATCTCCCAGCGAGATCAACTGGCAAACGAGATCGACGAAGCCGAGCGACATGGTGTCTCACTCGTGATCGACGATCCCGATTATCGCCGCGACTTGAATCGTGAGTACGATCGTTTGCGGGACCTCGAAATTTACGAACCACTTCGGTCCGGCCGCCTGCGTGCGGTTCAGCATTCGTGCGACGGTTTCGAACCCATCGATCCGGTCAGCGACGAGTTGCTGATCAAGCTGACGCGACAACGCGACTCGCTGCACGACGAACTGCAATCGGCGGAGCGTTTGCTCCAGCAGCTGATGCAGCGCCGCCACGACCTGGAGGCCGCGTTGACTCGATTGAACGACCGGGAACTGGAATCGGCACGACGCGAGTTGGCGGAGATGGAGTCGCTCATTCGTGCCGCGGAAGAACGCGAGCGTTTGCAACGCCTGATTGGCGAAACCGAGGTCGAGATCTCAAGACTGCGAGATACCGTTCGCAATTCACCGGTGACGGATCACGCAGCCAAAATTCTCCACCGACTGACTGCCGGTCACTATAGTAACATTCGCATCGACAGCACGCGAAATATTTCGGTGGAAGATGCCGCGGGAAACATGGTGCCCGTGGAGCACATTAGCCGCGGGATTCGCGATCAGGTTTACCTGAGCTTTTGCCTGGCACTGATTACGGAATATCGTCGTCGCGGGGTTCGCTTGCCGTTCGTGCTGAACGATGCGTTCGTCAATGTCGATAGCCAGTCGGATGACCGGTTGGCGACCGTGCTCGCGGAGTTTGCCGGCATGGGGCAGCAGGTGCTTGTGTTCACACGCCACCAACATGTCTCGGACATGATGCAACGAGTGGGCGCGCAGTATCTGGAGCTCAAGCAGCGAGTCGCGATTCAACCCGTTCAGCCTGTGGCGCAGATCCCACTGGCTCCTGTGGTGCGTACCGAGTCGATTGATCAGGTGCGTTTCCGACCGCGTTCCGAAGTGGACTTTGCCACCAGAGCGGAAACTCCCCGCCGCACGTTCCCCGAATCGAACGTGGTGCCGCAAGAATTTGTGCAGCCGCCCGTCGTACCGCAGCATGTGCCTCAAGATGTGATGCGGCCAAATGTAATGGCACAAAACGTTGTGCCACGTGCCATTGTTCAGCCGGCGGATATTCCAGGCGTTGTCCAGGGTGTGCGTCGAGTCGATCCGACTCCGGTACGGCCCGTTCAACAGCCGCGACCGATTCAAACGCCAACTAATACGTCAATTCAAAGGCCGGCGCCGCGGACGGCTCCGGTATTTGATGACTATCGGGAGTTCGACGAAACAGCAAATCGGCGGTCTACGGAATACGATCGCCCGGCGGCTGGTTCCGCGGCGGCCACTTACCGAAAAACGATCGAACCGACGACAACATTGCCGCCAATTCAACGGCCGAATGTCACTGTCCCCGCGTCCAATCTGTACACGTCGACTTTGCACGCGCCCGAATCGGTCGCCATCAACGAAACGCTTTCGCGAAACACGCTGATACATGAGACCGGAACGGTTGATGCAAGCCTGGCGGCTCGTTTGCGAAACGTGGGCATCGTCACCGTCGATGATTTTCTCCAGGCGGCACCTGCCCAGGTCGAACAGGACGTGGATGGATGGGGCCTGTCGGCTCGCCCCATTCGACGATGGCAAACGCAACTCGCACTCCGCGTCTTTGTGCCGGGCATCGGCGCCGAAGATGCACGTATCCTTGTCGCGTGCGGCATTGATTCGCCAAGCATTCTCGCGAATGCGGACGTCGATGTGCTTTGCGATCGAGTAATTCAACTGTTGACGACTCAGCGAGGCGGCAATGGTGCCCGAACACGAGAACAATATCGCAGTCGAATTCAAAACTGGATCACTGCCGCAGGCAAGACTTACCGGCCAACGTCCGTTCGCGATCAGCGCGGCGTGCAAAACGAATCGTTGCCGCCATTTGAGTACCCGGACCGTGAAGCTCCGCTGCGGGAACGTACGCGAGGCGATTTGGCTCGACTGAATGAGTTGAATGAGCTGAATGAGTTGAATGAGACACGCGACGACTATGACCGCGATGCTTACGGTGACTACGACGACGAAACGACCGGGAATGGAAACACTCGCCGCAGTCGCACATCCAACCGGTCATCAAGCCGCTCTGGCAGCAGTCGCAGTCGTGGAAACGGCGATGGCCAGGGAAGCGGACGCAGTTCCAGCCGCGAAACGAGCTCTCGTTCGAGTCGATCATCAAGCCGCTCGAGTAGTCGATCGGGTCGATCAAGTCGTTCGGAGCGAACTCCACGCGAACCTCGTGAGCCAAGAGAGCCTCGCACCTCGCGCAGGAGTTCGGAACGATCAGAGCGTACTTCCCGTTCGTCACGTTCGTCGCGCACATCAGACAAGCCATTGAAGTTCTATCTTGGCAAATCGGATCCTGTCGTCGATGCACCGACGATCGGCCCAAAAATGGCGGAGCGATTACACAAGATCGGAATCCGTACGGTTGATGACTTGTTGAGCTCAAAAGCGCATGACATCGCCAATCGCCTGGACTACGACAAAGTCGACGCTGACGAAGTCAAACGCTGGCAACAGCAAACCAATCTGGCTTGTCGCATACCGAAAATGCGCGGCCATGATGCACAGATTCTTGTCGCGTGTGGGATTTCGGATCCAGCCAAGCTGTCCGCAATGGATGCCGATTCGCTCTGGGCAATCGTCAAACCGTTCATCAAGACGTCGGAAGCGAAGCGAATCATTCGCAACGGCAAGGCACCTGACAAAGCCGAAATCCGCGACTGGATCGAATGGGCCCAAAGTTCGCGAACGTTGGCAGCGGCATAATCCGACCGCGCACGTTGGTGTACAGGCTTTAGCCTGCCGAAGCATCTGATTGCAACAACATCAGTGTGCGTCGATAACAAATCGTCCTTCTTCATTGGCAAGCCAAAAAAATCGCGGCGAGTAAAGGACCTGCAAAATGAAAGCAAATCCAGGCCCTTCGTCGATCGTGACCCGGCTAGTACCTTTTATTGCGTTCGCAATTGCCACAATCTCTTCATTCGGATGCACGATCCCCGACCTTCTCTTCGCAACCATGAAGGACAGCTACACCGGTGGCGGTCAAAGTTGCACGGAAAAAAAGTCGCATTTTGACCAGCGAATTCGCGAAGCCGAAGCGTATGAAAAGTACGGTTCCGTCGAACGCGAGGTTCCCTCACCGTGGAACGATGGAACATAGCGGCGCGCAGTTGCTATTGGTCAAGTAGAAAAGTAGGCCGGCAACAAGCGGCAATATACCGCAACCACATCATCCCACGTAACGCCGCGCTGTTCCGGCAATTCGGGCCGCAAGAAACCCTCGAACGTAAGAAGCTTCCATTGCCGGAACAGCGCGGCGTTGAACCGGCTTGTTGAATAACACGCTATCGCCGCTTGTTCCGGCCTACGTTTTTCACGTCGCGACTCGGGCGGGCAACATCTTCTTCATCTGGGGCCACGTGCGTGTGTTGGCAACATCGGCGGCAGTTAAGCCGGCTCGGCGAGCCTGCAGGATTCCAAACTGCATCACATCCATCCCGCCGGTGTGATGCGCGTCGGTGTTAATCACAATCGGGATACCGTGCGATTTTGCAGCTGCACAATAGATGTCGTTCAGATCCAGCCTCGCCGGGTTGGCGTTCAGTTCTAACAACTTGCCATGTTTCCTGGCAGCTTTGAAAACCTGGTCCAGATCCACCGCGTACGATTCTCGCTTGTTAATGATTCGCCCCGTCGGATGGGCGATCGCAGTCACGTACGGATTCTCAATCGCACCAAGAATGCGATCGGTGATTTGTTGCATCGATTGCTTCTGCCCGTAGTGAATGCTCGCGAGAACCCAATCGGCTTCCGCGAGCACATCGTCCGGGAGGTCCATGCCGCCGGCCTCGAGGATGTCGCATTCAATCCCCTTGAGCACCGTGAAGCTCTTGCCAAGCTCGTCGTTCACTTCGTCGACCTCGGTCCATTGCTGCCGCAGCCGGTCAGGATCCAGGCCGAATGCCATGCTGACTCGCTGCGAATGATCCGTGATCGCGATGTATTTCAGCTTTCGCTTCCTCGCGGCATCGACCATCTCGCGAATGGAGTTCTTTCCATCCGTCGCGGTCGTATGCATGTGTAAATCGCCTCGGATGTCCGAGAGCTGGATTAACTCTGGCAAGTCATCGGACTCGGCCCATTCAAACTCCTTGCGAGCTTCGCGAAGTTCCGGAGGAAACCACGGGAGCTCTAACGCTTCGTACACTTCCTTTTCCGTTGCGCCGGCGATAGATTCACCGAGTCCACCATCTTCAGCATCCGACTCAGAGCGGTACACACCGTACTCGTTGACCAACAGGCCCATCTTTTTCGCGCGGCCGCGCACGACGACGTTGTGCTCTTTCGATCCGGTGAAATACTGCAACGCGGCTCCAAAAGATTCTTCAGGCACGACGCGAAGATCGACCTGCAACTCCGAATCCAGCCGCACAGACATCTTGGTTTCGCCGCGGACCATGATATCGGCGACTCGCGAATGCTCGACCAGATGATCCATCACTTTGTTGGCGTCTTTGGAATCAACAAGGATGTCGAGGTCGCCAACACTTTCTTTACCACGGCGGTAGCTGCCGGCGAATTCCATCTGCTTGATGGCTTTGCAGGAGTTCATGTGCTCGCGAAGCTCTTCCACGAGCTCGTTGGCTTTGGACCAGTAGATACGCTGACCGGCGGACGCGGCAAATTGAATCCCTTCGAGGATGGCCTTCTCGGTCTTCGCAGCAAAGCCTTTCAGCTCACGGACTTTTTCGGCTTCGCAGGCCTCTTTGAGCTGGTCGAGCGTCGAAATGCCAAGTTCGTTGTACAGGGCGGCAGCTTTTTTCGGACCGAGCCCCGGAATGCGCAGGATCGCGAGCACGCTTTGCGGGATTTGCTCTTTGAGTTCTTCCAGCTGCGGGAGCGAGCCGGTTTCGATAAGCGTTTGGCACTTGCCAGCGACGCTCTTGCCAATGCCGTCGATCTCCGTGAGGTCTTTGCTGTCCGCAACGAGCGTGGCCAGCGATTCCGTCATGTTACGAATCGTGCGTGATCCGTTACGGTAGGCGCGGGTGCGGAACGAGTTGGCACCCTGGAACTCGAGTAAGTCGGCGAGGAGGTCGAGGGTATCGGCAAGTTGGGAGTTGGTCATTTTTTTTCTGAGTGGCGAGTTGCGAGTTGCGAGTTGCGAGTGTCGAGTTGCGAGTTGCGAGTGTCGAGTGTCGAGTGAAGGCAATTTATTGCGCGGGAGGGCGAGGCTCTGTCCGAGCCGCTTGTCTGTAGCTTGGGCATGCCCGACACCGTGAAGGGCAAGAGCGATCATATTAAGTCAGTTCGGAGCTGTTGATTTTTCGTTAAGCGATGCCAGGTTCAGCGGCTCGGACGGAGCCTCGCCCTCCCGCCCCGCCGGCCGCCCTCCCGCGCCGCTGGAGCTCTGTTACGTGTGAATTTCGACGACATCCTTGTCGCTGAGCACATAGTCGGCGGTAACTTTCGATCCGTCGTGAATCGCGCTGCCCCACACTCTTGCGAATTTTAGATTGTCGGCAAGGTCTTTGTGAACCAGAGGGGCCAGATCGGCGAGCGTGCCGCCGCGAGGAATCGTGAAGGGGTTGGTGAAATCCGTTTCCTTTTCTTTCGGCGACCTCGTGTAAACACGAACCATGTCGAGCGCGGTCCAGATCGCCGATTGCAACTCGGCCACGCCGGTCATCGCCGTTGCCGAAATAACGTACGTGTCAAAGTCCAGAGAATGCGTGCCGCGGCTGGACTCTTGCGGCTGACGGAAGGAATCCTGAAACATCTCCCAACGGAGCGACGCGTCATCGAGATCAATCTTGTTCGGGACCAGCAGCGTTTGTGTGTACGACCGGCCAATATCCGACTTGTCGAGACACGATGTACGACCCAGTCGCGTTTTGGTGGCGGCGAAGCGATCGAGGACTTCGCGGCACTGCTCCCATCCGTCGTCGCTACCAAGGTCGAGCATGAGCAGGCAAATGTCGGCTCCGCGAACGATGCCCGCGATCGAAATGTCCATCAAGTCGCGGGTGATCGGCGGCAAGTCGATTAGCTGGATCTGGACATCCTCGAATGGCATCATCGCGAAGGATGGTTCCCGAGTCGTAAAAGGATATTCGCCAACGGTTGGATTCGCGTTCGTCGTCGCCGCCACGAACTGACTCTTGCCTGCGTTCGGGCCGCCGAGCAAAACGACTCGGCCAGCACCCTGACGCGGAATGCGAATGCCAGTGCCCGTTCTTCGCGAGTTTTGCGCGGTCTGGATGTCTGATTTTGCCTGGCTGATTCGCGCCTTGAGATCCGCCTGCATCTTGTCCGTCCCTTTGTGCTTCGGAAGCTCGCGAAGCATCACCTGAAGGCATTGCAGCTCTTCGTCTGGCGTCGAGGCGCGACGGAAGTCCCGTTCGGCTTTCAGGTACATGGCGGTGAGATTCGCAGGCATGTTGCCAATTTAGCCGAGGATGAGATTCGGCGAGAGGGTGCTTTTTATGGCGTTGCCGAGAGGCGAAATGCAGAGCATTGCGCGCGTCGCGCCTGTTTGTCGGATACCCATTCGACGTTCGTTGCAGGTTCTTTGCGCTACTGGACGGCTGCAAGAACTTCTTCCAGTTCAGACATCTCGAACGGCTTGGGCAGATATGCGTCAGCACCATCTGTTTCCTGAGAACGTAGCCCGGTGTAAATGACAGTAGAAAGCGAAGGCTGTACCTGTCTGGCTTTGTCGATGAGCTGCACTCCCGTCAAGGATGGCATCCTGTGATCCGCGATAAGTAGATCGAATTGATCGGGAGATGCTTCCAAAGCCGCAAGCGCTTCCCAGGGGCAAGTCAGCCCTCGAGCCTCCCAACCAAGTGTTTCCAGAGCCAGCACCAGCCCGGCGACCACCAGCTTACTGTCATCGACAACTAGTGCACGGGAAGCACGGCGTTCGAATTTCCTGGACATCTTTACCTCCTCCCTCCGATTTCCGCTGGCGTGAGAATACCTGCGAAACTCTTGTCCACGAGAGTCAGCCGACCTTCAACTCGTGCCGTCAAGCTTGCCGACAGCGGTTGCCAACTGGTTCTCGTCCACTGGTTTTACGATATACGAAAGAATCTGCTCCGATTTCGTTTGAGCAATGAAATCCTCATCATGAAATGCGGAAACGAGAATTACTGGCATCGGTGAACTTGACCAAATTTCACGGGCAGCTTCGAGCCCATCCTTCATGGGCATTTTAATGTCTGTGATGACAACATCCGGTAGAGTCTCCCGAACACATTCAACCAGTTCACAGCCATTGGCTGCCGTCCCAACAACCAGATGCCCCATGTCTTCGAGGTAAGCAACCAGTTCACGGACGAGCAATGGCTCATCATCAGCGACAACAACTCGACGTTGCGTTTTCATTGCGATTGCCTCAGTAAAGTGATTGCGAACTCCGCACCGTGCTCGCGTTCCGGATTCAAGCTGATCGTACCACCATGGGACTGCACCGTTTGTTGGCAGATTGCCAGCCCCAATCCGGTGCCATGCATCTTGGTTGTATAAAACGCCTCAAAAGCTCTTTTCGCCTCTTCGGGTCGCATGCCTGGCCCGTTGTCCAGGTAATTGATTTCTATCGCCGGGGCGCCGCCAATTTCGGCATCTGAATAGGTAAAACTCAGCCTCAGTGGATCAGCGCATGCCGCGAATGAATTCTCGATCAGATTTCGAAAGACGTTTTCCATAAGCAGTTTATCGACGTGACAATTCACATCAGATGTCAGCAACTTGTGTTCAATTTTCGCGTCGTGCAAACCCAGGGTATCGGATACCCTCGCAAACACACCATCTACGAGATCGGGAATTCTGGCTTCTTCACGTTGAATTGGTGGCGGTACCGCATACTGCCGAACAACCTCGAAAAGCTGCTTGAGATCGTGTTGTGCGGAAAGCGACTCCTCAATGAGCTCCAATAACTCATCGCGACTTTTGACTTCACGAGCCAGCAATCGCAGGCCCGCCTGGCTACGCGCCAGCGCATTGCGACTCTCGTGAATCAGCCCTGTCATCGCCTGACCAATGGCAGAAAGTCGTTCCGACTGAATTACAAGTTGCTGATTTTCGAGTAGCTGTTCTTCAACACGTCTGCGCTGCAATATCTCCGCTTCAAGCTCTTCCGCCATTCGCATGCGAAGTGCCCGCGGTGCCGATTTGAAAATCTGGATAACGGTCCCCCACGAAACAATTGCCGTGAGAAGCTTGAAAACGCCCGAAACCCGATAAACAGGCCACCAGAAGATCACTGCCTCAATACCATGCACCGTACCGCATGCAAAAATAAACATCGCGAACATGTAGAAAATGCGAGGGAACGGCAGGTCAGGCCGCTTGCGAAGAAAGTAAAGCAAGACGAACGGGATCGTCATATAGGCAGCGAACGTCGCGAGATCCGAGCAAATATGAAGCCAGCCATGCCCGGACGACCAGGTTCCACAGGGCCAACGCGGCGGAAAGGAATCGGTTTCAAGAAAATTCGCAAAAAATTCCACCGAATCGATCCCGATCTTTGCTGCCCAACCCCGTTGATCACTGACGAAACCAAGTCCGTCAAACCAGCTTCAGGTCGATATCATGCAACAAACAACGCGACCCCCACAAGAGGTATTTTCCTAACGTTTTCGATTAACCACGGCATCATTGAATTCGAGCAACTCCACATCGCCGGCGCGCCCTGTTCTACGAATCAGCAAAGCGCCAACGGCAGGATGCTTCTCGCAATACGCCTCCGCGAGTTCGACTCCACCGACGTAGAACGCGGTTGCCAATGCGTCTGACTCGGCAGCCGTAGGTGCGATTACCGTCGCCGACAGTAGCTCCTCAGCCGGCCATCCCGTTCGCGGGTCGATAATGTGCCCGTAACGCTTTCCTTCATGCTGAAACGACTGCACCGCACTTCCCGAAGTCCCAAGTGCCTGATTTCGAAGATAGATCTCGGCGAGTACGCGGTCCGGTCGCAGCGGGTGCCGCACATTGACTTGCCAGCCAGGGTTTGACTTTCCCATCCGGTTTCCGCAACCGAGCACACTACTGTGACCGCCATGAATCAGGAAGTCGCCGACTTCTTCGTCGAGCAACAGTTCGCGGCAGCGATCGAGGGCAAACCCTTTTCCGATGCCGCCGAGATTGAGTTCGATATTCGGGCTGGTGAACTGAATTGTGCCAGCAGTTTCGTCAAGTCGTACATGCTGACCACCGACTTGATCCAGCGTTCGATCGATCTCCGCCTGTGTCGGCAAACGGCCTTCGCGCTGATGAAATCCCCACAGTTTTGAAAGGGGCGCGGCCGTCATGTCGAAACAGCCATCAGTGTCGCGGAAAATCTCCTGCCCCTTGCTCAGCAGTCGGACCAGTTCAGATGTCACTGATACGGCGGTACCATGTGCCGTTCGGTTAAGCGTGGAGACCTCCGAGTGATCGCGGTAGACGGTCAGTTGATCCTCAAGCTGCTCGACGAGATCCAGTGCAGCGAGAGCGTGTTCGGCGGCCTGATCGTGCTGCCCGGCGTTGAGGTACACCGTGAACTCGCAGGCCATCGCGGTTCGAGATACGTGCAGAAGAAACGTTTTCGGCGTCGCAGGGCTCTTGATTGACCGCCCATCAGGCTCCGCTGGTGAATCTGGTCGGCCTGCGAGACCAAGTTTCCTGAAGAAGTTGCGACGATTGGCGAGTGGATCTTTCACTCTTCGATTGTACCGTGAATCGCGCAATCCTTCAGCCAAAGGGAGCTTTGACGGGGGCGATGCGCGACGTTCCTAGCGGTCGATCGATGTCAGCTTTTGAGCCAACTTGCGGCGCAAGACTTTGAGCTGTTTCGCTGCAAAACGTCCGGATGTTGAATCGGGATCGAGATCCACGACCGTCTGGTAGCTTTCGATCGCCATCTTGCAATTCTTGTCTGACTGGCGATAACGCGCCTTGAGAAGATGTTTCGCCTGGGCAACAGCGGCTCGCGTATCTTCGTTTTGGTCGTAGGTGATCAACAGCTGTCTGGACATCTCGTGGATGTCGGCATAGTCTCGCAACTCGACGAAAATCTGGGCGATTCGAAACGCGGCTCCATGCGAAGATTCATGGTTCAGCATCTGGTGATCGAGATCCTGCAGCCATTGGCGTGCGGCTTCGAGGAGCTTTCCATGATACTCCCGAGCTTCCTGCAACACGGCATAGTCGCCGGGACGTTGAGCAACCTTCGCAGTGAGATTGATGGCAGCAATCAACTTTCTTTCACGCGACTTTTGTTTGGCAGCGTCCAGTTGACGACGGTACAAAGCGACTTCTGCGTTTTGTTTGGTCGCGGAAGAATAGCGGATGGCTTCGGTTAGCAAACTGGAAATGACGTCTTCTCCCAGCATGCCGCCTTGTGAATACATCTGCGTTCCGTCAGGCAATATCACGTAAACCATCGGAACCATACTCGTGTCCGCCGGAAAGCGATTGGCCCACTCGCGAAATTCCGGACTGGCCGCGTCCATGGAAAGGACGACGGAATTCTGGAGTACCTTTCGAAGCCCTTTGCCGCGCAGGGTCTGCTTCATTTTTTGGCAGGGAGCGCAATGATCGCTTGTTGCGATAGCGAAAATAGGGCGACCGAGATCGCGGGCGTTGCGAAGAGCGTCATCAACCCGTCCCGCGTGAGTTGCTTGCGTAGCCAACAAAAACAAAGCAACGAGCCCGAAGCACCAATTTTTCATATTCGCCCCAATAAAAACTTGACCTACCACATCCTTGCCAGCCGCCATTTGGTGCTCTCGGTTTCGATTTGAACGTTTGGTTCGCCATCGAAATACGGGCAGTCTGGGTGGTTTGGCAGATCGGATTCTGATTCAAATTCAAATGTTGACAACCCCCGACTGAGGGGCTTTGCCAAATAACGTCGTGAATCGCCTTGATACTGCGGATTGAAACAGCGCGGACGATTCCGTCCGTGTTCGCGATTACCAAAAATCCGAATGGCTGACCTTGCTGTTAACTGGCCAACTTTCTATGACGTTATCTAGCCAAGTCGCTTTACACGCTCAGCACCCAACGCTTTGCTTCGACTTGGTCCCACCAGCTTTCCCACCCACCCCAATTCCCACCTTGCCACAACGCTGTGGCCAAAAACAGGAGCCGCATGGATTATGTCTCCGACGCTCGCATTATGTGTTACGTATGCTGCTGCAATTGGGTTCCAGGCAAACTGGAACCACAGTTATTCAGAATGTCTTTCTGCTGCCAAGTCACAGGGACGCCCCCTGATCGTGCTGCTGGAAGATCCGAAACGTTCTGAGTTTCGTGGCGACGCACTCTTCATTGACAATTGGCAACTGCTCGCAAATTTCAAACTGTGTCGAGTCGACGCGACTTCGAACTACGGCAAGAAAGTCGCCGAGTTGTACGGCGCGACGACGTTGCCTTACACCGTTATTACCGATCGCAAGTGCCAGGAAATCAGGTTTCGCGGCGCTGGCAAGTTTTCAGGAAAGATGTGGCGTGAAACGCTGACAACGCATTCACCTGAGAATTTCCAGATTGCAGACGCAAGTTCAATCGCGTTCGACGGCAAGGGTGACTCAAAGCCCGAAGAGATCTCCGCCGCAAAAGCATCCTACGAATTTGCGGCTGAGTCGATTTTTCCTTTCGCGGACCTGGATGCGGCGCTTCAGCGGGCGCACGAAAAGGATCAGGCAACTTTGGTATTCGTGAGCATGGATGGTTGTCACTACTGCGACAAGATGCGCGCCGAAACCTTTGAAGATGAAGAAGTGATTTCGGCAGTCTCGGAGTTCCAGACGGTGATGATCAAGCGCGAACTGAATCCGGCGTGGGTCGCGAAGCAAGGCGTCAAGCTTTTCCCAACGACGATTGTGGTAGCTGCCGACGGATCCGTGACGGATCGCCTGGAGGGTTTTCTGAATCCCGAAAGGTTCCGCAAGCGAATCGCCGACAATCGCGAACTCGCCATGGTTGGCGAAGTCTATTGATTAGGTAAAGTTTCGGGTCCTCCGAGGTTCGAAAAAACAGAACTGATGGTGACTGGAATCAACTGGCGAGCATCCGCTTGCCGATTGAAGATCTGGGCCAAGAATCAAAACCGGGAAGGCTACCGGACGGGCAGTCCAAAGCCAGATCTCCCACCGACAACACGAGGTTTATCATGACAACACGACGAAAATTTTTGACCAGCTCGGCGGTTGGACTGGCTGGATTGATGACGGCAACGACCTTCGCCCAGCAGCAAACGGTTACGCTGACATCGCTTTACGTGAGCAACATGCACTGCGAAGGTTGCGCGAAACGACTGCGTACGAAGCTCTACAAGTTGCCGAACGTGCTGAAGGTGACAACGAATGTGAAGAGCGGTACCGCGATTATTACGCCATCGTCGGGCAAAGAAGTCTCTTCGAAGAGCGTCTGGACCACTGCCGAGACGGAGAAGTTCAAGGTTGTCAAGCTTGCCGACAAGAAGGGCACGCACACGTCGAAGCAGACTCTCTAAGTCGGCTCGCCAAGTGGCCGAAATGGAAGCCCAACGCGTCGGGCTTCCATTCAAGCGACCCAAATCGTACCCACGAGGTTAAAGCGAGTGCCATTGGGCCAGTCATTGGGCCAGTGCGTACTGCTCAGATAAAACGGCAGAGCCTTTTTGGTTCGCACCAGCAAAGCTGGCGGCTTACAACATCGCCAGCCGACAAACCGAGTCGAAGTGCATGAGTGATTCGATCCAGTTTGGTGACTATCAGATCCGGCAGATAGATGCCGCAGATACGATCCCGATTCGAAATTCGGTTCTCCGTCCGCAACGCCCGCCTGAGGTGTGTGTATACCCTGGCGATCATGACGATGGCGCCTTTCACGTCGGCGCCTTTACCGGCGAAGACGATCTGATCGCGATCGCAACCGTGTTGCCTCAAGCCGAAGAGCGATTTTCAAAATTCAATGACGCTGTTCAACATCGCCTGCGCGGAATGGCCGTGCTGCCGATGCATCGAGGCGCCGGCGTTGGGCGAGTCTTGCTTGAGGCCAGCCTGAAGAAGAGCAAGCTCGCTGGCTGTGATGTTTACTGGTGCAACGCGAGAAAGTCAGCGACCGGGTTCTATCTCAAGTCCGGATTTGAAACGCTGCCCGAAGAATTTGACGTGCCAGACATCGGCCCGCATTTCGTAATGTTCAAGAAGTTTTGAAATGCCGAGTTCGCAATGCGACCGCACGCAGCAATAGAAAAGGCCGCGGCGAAACGCCAGCGGCCAATTTTTATTTTTTACGTTGTACACTCCCGACCGGCGACTCACGCCAACTCGGTCGATTCGGTCAGCTAATCGGACAATTCCGAAATCTGATCATTCAACAAGTCAAACTTGTTTCGAGTCACCGCTTCGGACCGCTTGTCTTCCTTGATCTCTTTCTTCGCCAGTCCGGCTCGCTCAAGAAGCGACTGCTTCATGACTTCGCGAGGCATCGAATCCACAGGCGGCGGACCCATCGCACCGTTATCAGCCGGTGAGTACTCGACCCGGAACTTGTGCTTGGCGACTCGAAGTTCGTCGCCGGGCTTGAGCAGGTGTTCTTGCACCTTGGTATTGTTCACGCGGACGCCGTTCTTGCTACCGAGGTCCCGAACGTACCAATAACCGTCGTGGCACTCGAGCTGGCAGTGATGCGACGAAACGTTGGAAAATCGCAAAACGATATCCACGTTTTCGCGGCGGCCTACAAGAAGTTCTTTTTTGAAGAGGGGAATGGGGTCGCCCCCACCGATCGGAATAAGTTCGCCGAGCATAATAGTGTATTCCACCAGTCGCTGGTTGGCATCCGTTTGGCCCGGAATGCTGCCGTTCAGGCGACTGAGTTGTTACCACCGGAGCTTAGCCCTAAACTCTGGTGGCTGCGAATAATGTGATGAATAGATACTTCCAATTTAGCTAGCCGACCATTTTCAGTCAATGAATCCGCCACGATGAATCAATCACAAACCAGCCTCGATAAGTCGGATTTTGCTGATTGGCGAGCCGCTGGCCTGCGTTACAACTCCCTTGGGTTTCAGCTTCGGCACCGGTTTGGGGGCCGAGTCCAGAAAGTAAGCATCGATGCGGGTTTTACGTGCCCCAACGTCGATGGTTCGGTCACGACAGGTGGTTGCACGTTTTGCGACAATCGCAGCTTCAGCCCCAGCCGAAGGGTCAAGCGAGCCCAGATTCGCGAGCAAATCGAAGAGGGCATCCGGCGGCTGAAGATCCGCTACACCAAGTGCGACAAATTTCTGGCTTATTTCCAGCCCGCCACGAACACCTACGCTTCGGTTGAACGACTGCGTGATATCTACGAGGAACCGCTCAGCCATCCGGACATCGTCGGCATCGCGATTGGAACGCGACCCGATTGCGTCCCAGACGATGTGCTGGATCTGCTGGAAGAAATTGCCAGTCGGACTCATCTTTCGGTTGAGTACGGGATCCAAACCATCCACGACAAATCACTGGACTGGATGAATCGCGGCCATCACTACGACGTGTTTCCCGAGGCGGTCGAGCGCAGTCGCAATCGTGGTTTCGAAATCGGTACGCACGTGATCCTTGGGTTACCCGGCGAGTCGCATGAGGACATGATGGAAACGGCGATCGAGATGGGCCGCCAGAAAATCGACTCGATCAAGATCCACAATCTCTACGCAGTGAAGAACACACCGCTTGCGGATCAAGTCAACAGTGGCGAGGTCGAATTGATCGGCCGCGAAGATTACGTAAAAACGGTTGTCGATTTTATCGAGCTGCTCCCGCCGGATATGGTGGTCGAGCGAGTCACCGGGGACGCGCCTCCCGACTATTTCGTGGGGCCGGAATGGTGTCTGGACAAGGGCGGCGTCCTGCATGCAATCCGCGACGAATTTGAGCGACGCGATACGGTGCAGGGTGCGCGGCACCCTGGGAAATAGCGCAAGCACGCGACGAATAGTAAGGCGAACCGGCACGTCTACATAACCGGACGCTAACGCGTGGCGGCTGATGGCAATACGACGATTTCTAACGCCCATCCACGCGGGCAAGAGTCTGGCTGGTGTTTTGTAAATTCAATGTTGAGTGACATTGAGCTTACGCCAGATTTATTGCAGCCGTTTGCCCCAAGCAACCCTCCTCCGACGCAGTAGTGTCATGCGAAGAATGAGCAGGGCATACCACGTGTCGCGTGAGGAGGGTCGGAGCCTTAGCGACGGGGAGGAGCGGCCATACGCGTCGACGTATTTGCAACAGTTCGCGTCCGTTTGGGAGCAACGTAAAATCCGCTGCAAGGCCAACTTTACAGCACCCCAGGGTCTGGCTCAATTTTTCGGCGGCAAACTGACTCATTTCGCTTTACGGACAAGTGCCGAAAATTTGTGCCTGACCCTCTCGAACCTGAGCAAACGTCAACATCCGTGAACGGTTACGATCTCTAACGCCCTTCAGCCGCCACGCGTTAGCGCGTTAGCGTCCGGTTCAGCATATAGATGAGTGCTATTGCATAAGGAAGTGCCGTGCCGCTCACGGATACTTTGCAGCTCTCCATTTAATCCACAAAACGTGGCCTGACGCTAACGCAATGCGATTATCGCTTTCGACGCAGGCCAAAGAGCCCGATCGCGGCCAGACCGGCGAGGGAGAGCGCCGTCGGTTCCGGAACGGGAGCGAAAGTCGTATCGAACGTGACCCATTCGCGAGTCAGATCAGATCCCGCTACCGGGTTGGAACTCGTCCAGTCCAACTGAACATTGTCGACACCATTTGGCAA
>CALHZT010000327.1 GCA_938040995.1 uncultured Pirellulaceae bacterium
GAGGTGGGGAAGCGGTTGCCTATGCCCTTTGAATATCGATTAGCGAACAAGGAACTCCGAATTTCGAAGTAATGCGCGGACGCAGGCTAAAGCCTGTACTCCAACGTGCGCGGTCGCTGCTCAATCATGACTGACGAATCAATCATGCAACGCGCTCTTGAGCTTGCCGCCAACGGCCTCGGGCTGGTCGAGCCTAACCCAATGGTTGGCTGCGTGATCGTTCGCGATGGGAAAATCATCGGGGAAGGTTTTCACCAAAAATTCGGCGGGCCGCACGCCGAAGTCAATGCGATTGAGGCCTGTCGTGCCGCTGGTGAATCCGCCGACGGCGCGACGATGTATGTCACTCTGGAACCATGTTGTCATCACGGCAAGACGCCGCCCTGCACATCCGCAGTAATCGACGCGAAAATTTCCCGCGTTGTGATTGGAACCGAAGACCCATTCAAAGAGGTCAGCGGCGGCGGTATTGCGATTCTCAATGACGCCGGAATCGAAGTGGTCGCCGGCTGCCTTGAGACCGAAGCCCGCGATCTTGTCGCACCCTTCACAACGCTTGTCGAAAAAAAGCGGCCATGGATCATTGCCAAGTGGGCGATGACACTCGACGGGAAGATCGCAACGGCAAGCGGCGATAGCCAGTGGATTTCCTGCGAAGAATCGCGCGCTATCGTGCACCAAATCCGCGGACGCATGGATGCAATCATCGTCGGGCGTGGCACCGCGGAAGCCGACGATCCGCTGCTGACAGCTCGACCGACTGGCCCGCGACTGGCGGCTCGAATCGTTGTTGATCGACAAGCGTCACTTTCGTTGAATAGCCAATTGGTAAAAACAGCGCAAGAAGCACCAGTCATCGTTGCCTGCTCGGCAGCAGCGGATACGGCTCGCCAAACAGCACTACAGTCGGCTGGTTGCGAAGTGTTTGCCATGACCGGCGAAGATGGAGAAGAGCAGCTACGATCCCTCTTTCAGGAATTGGGCCGTCGTCAAATGATGAACGTGCTTGTCGAAGGCGGCGGGACGTTACTCGGCGGACTCGTCGATGCCCGGCTTGTAGACGAAGTCCACGCGTTTGTCGCACCAAAGCTTGTTGGTGGTGCAGCGTCACCTGGGCCAGTCGCCGGGCAGGGCATTGACAAGATCGCGTCGGCACTGGAACTGAGTTCGTTGTCCGTCGGTTCGGTTGGAACGGATATTTACATTCGTGGCCGATTGTAGATGCAAAGCGGCTCATGAATCCCGATTTGCGATGCCAGCGAGTATATCAGCTAATCCATCCCGAAGGGATCTCAGCTTGTAGACGGCGGTAAGCGCAGCGCCACCACCGGAATCGAAAAACGCAATCAGACCACGCATCCCGAAGGCGATGCCAGCGCGCTTCGAATTCGAAACGCACTATGGCTGCAATCCCTTCGGGATTGCGCCTGCTACGCGATACGTTCCGCTGGTATCGCTGCGCTTACCACCGGCTATTGGCTATAAAGCCTTCGGCTTATCCAGCGCGGGCACTACCCTGCGATACTCACGCTACACGAATCATTGAAGTGCTGACGTAGGATCGGCGGAGCGATCCACGACACTGGCGGCTTTATTCACGGACTCTCCATCCCCTGGCGGTTGGTAGCCGATGGGTGAAACGCGATCCAGCTGAAACTCCTTGCGAGAGAGGGCAATGTAATGATGCCCAATATCGACTTGTTCGCCTTCCCAGACTCGATCACCATTCTCGTCCAGCCGCGCATTCATCGTCGCCTTTTTGCCCGATGGACAAACCGTCTTGATCTCCGACAGCTGCTCCGCCCAGGCCATCAAATATTTACTGCCCTCGAAAGGTTCACCCTGAAAATCCGTTCGCAAACCGTAGCACAACACCGGAATGCCCAAACGGTCAACGACGAACGTCAGCTGCATGACCTGCTTTGCGGTCAGAAACTGCGCTTCGTCAACGAATATGCAACTGATCTTTTCGGTCGCCTGCTTGTCACGAATATCAACGAACAAATCAAACTCACGGCCAAACGCCTCGGCTGGTGATTCGAGCCCGATTCGCGAACCGATCACACCCTGCCCGACTCGATCGTCGAGCGACGGCGTGTAGAGCAGGACATTCATGCCTCGCTCGCGATAGTTGTAAGCCGCCTGGAGAAGCGTCGTGCTCTTGCCAGCGTTCATCGCCGAGTAATAAAAGTAGAGCTTGGCCATCGTGTTTCCTCTTCAGGCAAATTTGTCCTGGTATCGTGGTACTTCTTGCCGATTTACTTCGAGCCGACTATTTCTTGCAAGGCAATCGCAGACTCGCCGGAGTCCCCGGGATGACCTGTTGTTCCAGTGCGTAAAACGACCGCAACGTCGCCCGATCAATTCCATACGCGGCTCGCAACTCGCCGACGGTGCGATCCCGCGCGGCTTCGACATCCATCTGCAGCAGCGTATTTAACTTCGAATTCTTCTCGGCGCAAAGTCGCCCCGCCTGAATGCCAAAGTCGAATGCGAGCAAATCCTGACCGGTAATCCGGTACGGCTCTTCGTAGGATTCGAACCCGACTTTATAAGCTTCGACTTCTTCGTCACTAATGTCCGGCTTGTCAGAAGCCGCCGTGAATCCAATCACGAACGCTTCGTCCTGATCCACCAGTCCGCGGCCAAGAAGAATGTGCACGATATCGTGCAGTGCCAAACTGACCGCGCCGGGAAGCGCGATCGGGCTTTGCGGATTTTCGAACAGCCGCACCAACGAGGGAACATCTTCCGCCTCAAGCCCCGGCAGCCGGTCAAGAACGTCTCCCAGCCGGGCATCGTCGTTGTCTAACCCCGGATACCACTCGGTCCAGTGTGGCGTATCGATATTCGACTCCAGCCGGTTACCTTCAAAGTCCGTGCTGAGAATTTTGCCATCAATCCGCTTGAGCAAGGCGGCTCGCAAAGTCGCATCGCCGGTGGTGTTCCAGACTTCGTGCAGGCTGCGTTGCACTTCCCGCTGAAT
>CALHZT010000328.1 GCA_938040995.1 uncultured Pirellulaceae bacterium
AACGCAGCCGCAGTAAATTTGTTGCTATTCCAAACGCCAAAATCGGAAACGTCGACAACTCCGTCGGCGTTATAGTCGCCACTGCACCACGCCGCGGTCGTCGTGAACTTATTGTTGTTCCAGACACCGAAATCGGAAACGTCTACAAACCCGTCGAGATTACCGTCGCCCCGCAAGTAGGCGTTGCCTGACGGCAGATTCGCGGCACCGGCTTCGGCCAGCCACATGTCGAGGTCGGCGTTGTCAGTGAGGCCGTTTCCGTCGAGATCAAAAGACAAATCGTTCGTGCCGGCAGCAATATTGCTCACCAGGGAATCCACATCGTTGCAGTCGTAAATGCCGTCGTCATTGAAGTCACCATCCGTAAAATTCGGGGCACCCAGCGAGATGTAGTACTCGCCGGATGAGTCGTCGGCTGTCACTCGCAACTGGTATATACCTGTGCTGACAGCCGTTTGTGAGATGAAGTCGCTGTCAGTTGCAAGGACCACTCCGGTTGGGTCCAGTAGCTCCAGAACAAGATTACTCCCGTCGACGCCAGCCAGTGGATTTTCGAAAAGGTTCGGGCCGCCCGCTGGTAGCACAGCCGTAAAATCGAGCTGATCTCCGGCTTCGGCGGTAATGGTGTAATTGTCCAAATCTTCCACACCACCGAACACCAGATTGTCTAGCGGCGTGCCGTCGATACCTTCCCCGCCCGCTAACACGTAGGCGATATCAGGAGTTGATCGCGTTATCGAGATCGTCTCGGAGTTATTGCTAAACAGGACACCGCTTTCAACTTCTTCAAGCAACTCGCCATCCCTGGAAAAAGCGCGGAGGAAGCCGGTGTCGATAAACTCATCCGAACCAACGTCGATCGAAACGAAGCTCGTTGGCCGATGGAAGTCAGCACGCAGCAGACTGGAAGCCACCGTAAAGCCATCGTCGCTGGCTGGCCCCGGTGCAAGCACCAAACTACCTGTCGGAGCGACGAATGAAGCCGTCGCTGCAAACACGCTACCACGAGTGCCGTCCGGCCTCACACTACTTAAGGTCGCTGCCGGGTGGACCGAGTCGAGGATTTGCCCCGACACGAAGTCATCCGGCTCGATCCTGGCTTCGAAACCACTGTCAATGTGCCCCAGCACGCCAACAACGCTGTCTAAAGATTGAGCCGAGGCCAAGTCGTTGTTGTTACCCGTGTCAAATTCAGCGTCCCTGGTAACCAACAAGTTGTATCTCGTATCAGCGCCTGCCATCCGCACGAAGTAGGTCGATTCCAATCCGTCGCTGGTCGCATCCTGAAACTGACTGATCAGGCTCGTCACATTCTCTGAATTGGAGCCGGTGGCCAGCAGCGTTCCAACCGCATCGTACAATTCCATGCTTAACGAATCACCGTCTGCAATGGCGGTGGCTGCGATCGTTGCCACTTGTCCGTCCGCGAGATCAAACGAGAACCAGTCCGCGCCGCCCGACGGAAGCTGTCCTACAATCGCGAGTCGTTCTGCACTGGAATCCAGCGGTAGGGCGCTCGATTCCAGGTCCTGCGCCGTGGCCATTGAATTGTTGGCAAGCCCCCCCAACGATGAAACCTCTACTCCCGAATTTAACAAGACCCTCACACCGTATTCGCCTGTTGAACCGGATGTGTTCCCGACTGTCACGACGTACTCTCCAGGCGTATCCACCGCGACAAGTTGAGCCCCTGCAACGCGGCTGGTCGACATGACATCCGCCACAATGAGACCATTTGGATCGGTCACCTGCACCGATGGCGTCATGTTGGGATCGCCTTCCACGACGACCGTCAACGACTGCCCGGAGTCCAGCTCGAGTGAAAACGCATCGCTATCGTTCGTGGCGTCGATCGTGTTCGGGAAGACTTGTTCGTAGACCAGCGATCCAACGGGCTCGATCGGTGACGGTGCCGACGGTTCGATCGTGAAAAACGATTCAAAATGGTCGCCACTTACGCCGTCCCCATCACCATCGAGAGGTACACCGAACGGATTCTGCAGTCCACCTGATTGAATGGTCAGCCGAAATTCACCGAAACCCAACCTACCTTCCGACACGTCCGCCCGAAAACTGTTGGTGCCAACTTTGTAGTCGCCACCAAACGTCAGCGAAACAAGATCATCGTCAGCCGTATCAAAGACCTGATCGAGTCCGGCTTCGCGCAGCTCGTAGCTGGTGGCGTCCATCACGGAATCGGGATCCATGAACTGATTAAAAACAACGTCGAATCTGGACAACGGCGATGTGAGAACGCCGCCATCGGGCGGTAGCCCCGTAACTGATTCAATTTGTGGCGCCGCAAGTGTCTCGGTCAATCCTCGGTGCGTATTGATTCGGCCCGCTCCCAGCATGCCTACAAGACTGGGGTTTTGCGCATCCAGACTGTCCGCTGTAGCGAGTAGCTGAGCGACCACCATCTCGCGTGTCCACGTCGGATTCGCCGACCAGATCAACGCAGCCGCTGCCGCTGCGTTGGGAGCGGCCATGCTCGTCCCCGAGTTGAGACCGTAAGTGCTGTTGAGGAGCGTCGACTGAATGCTCTGTCCTGGAGCGGAGATGTCGACCCCGCTGCCGAAATTACTTGTGAACGCTTTCGTGTCCTGGCTGTTGGTATTAGCGACAATGAGCGTCTCCGTAAAAACCTGCCTTGGCGGATCCAACTGGGCATCGTTACCGGCTGCGGTGAAATGCAGGACACCCGCGTCGTACATATAGTCGAATGCCGCGTGCACGGTCACATCATTGGCCCAAACATCGAAGTTGTAGCTCGAGTTGACAATGTCAAAGCCGTTGTCGGCCGCGTAGGTGAACGTTTCGACAACTTGCGCGGCCGTCCAAAGTCCGCCATCGAACCATTTGAGCGGAACAATTGTCGTGCCGGGTGCCGTTCCCACGGTACCGACCGCGTTATTAATCACCGCACTCGAAATACCTGCCACATGCGTGCCGTGCGCATCATCGGCGCTACTGGCGTCGGGGTTGTTGTTGTCGTCGACGAAATTGTAACCATGCACATCATCAACGTAGCCATTCCCGTCATTGTCGATGCCGTCGCCAGCGATTTCGCCTGGATTCGTCCAAATCGCGGGCGCCAGATCATCATGATCAAGATCGATACCATCATCGGTGATTCCGATCAAAATATCCGAGTCGCCTAACGAAATGTCCCACGCATCCACGTTGCCAATCAGGGTATGGTGGTACTGATCGCCAAATAATGGATCGTTGGGAATCAGCTCGCGTGGGTCTCCACCGGAGTACACAAAGTTCGGCGAACTCCAAAGGAC
>CALHZT010000329.1 GCA_938040995.1 uncultured Pirellulaceae bacterium
AGGGCGAGGCTCCGTCCGAGCCGCCGGGGCAAGGCCCTGTTCGCTTTTTCGATTTTGAGTGAAAGACGGGCTGTTTTCGGCGTTTGGCGAAAAGACATGAACTCACCCTTCGATCGTTGGCAGCTCGGACGGAGCCTCGCCCTCCCGTCGACCGCCGATTTCAAAACACCTTCTCAGGCACACCGCTCTCTCAGATACACCGCTCTCTCAGATACACCGCTCTATCAGACGCACCTCTCTATCGCGCACACCCGGCAGCTTACGCAGCCGGCTCGCCAACGAGCTTTGCCCGATTGAGCAGTGTCTGACTAAAGCCGCTACTACGAACAGATTTGAAACTTCTAGCCGCGCTTCTTTGCCTTCGCTTCGGAAGCGTCCGCCTGTCCGTAAAGCTTTACCGTCGCAGGTGCGCCCCGAAACAAGAGGGCGAGAAATGATGGAACGAGGAAGGTGCGAACAAAGAACGTATCGAGAAGCACGCCAAGCGAAAGTGCAAAGCCCAGTTCGATCATGGCTCGCAAGCTGCCAGAAGTCATCGAAACGAACGTACCCGCCATGATGACTCCGCAACTGGTAATAATGCCGCCCGTTCGCACGATGGCTCGCTGCAAGCCTGCGATGGGGCCGTGTTTCTTCTGCTCTTCAAAGACTCTTGTCGCGAGGTAGATGTTGTAGTCCTGTCCGATGGCTACAAGGATCACGAACAGGTAGATCGGTACTTGCCAATCAAGCCCAACGAAAGTGCGACCGTACGCATAGGAGAAGAACAGTTCGGTAATGCCGATCGTCACGTAGTAGCTGAACAGTACGGAAAGAATCAGGTAAACGCAGATGACGGGACGTCGTAAAATGATTAGCAGCACAGCCAACACGGCGGCGACGACGAGTATCTTGATGCGTGTGTCGTCCGATGTCGTGACGGCACGCAAGTCACGAATGCCCGCGGTCGTACCCGCGTAAGTGAAATCGGTGCCTTGCCAGAACCCTTCTGGTGCGTGGCCAACATCATGCAGTCGCTGGTCTACCTGATTCAGCACATCGACGGCTTCGATCGAAAATGGATCGACATTCAAAATCAGTTCGAAGCGGGTGACGTCGCCTTCGAGCGCCGGCACATTCGTCAAAAAGATGGATCGGCTGAGCGGGTGCTTTCGTAGCAGTTCGCGTTTTCGGCCCCGCTTGGACATCACGCTGAGGCCGTCTTGTGGCTTGTCGCCAAGAGGTTCCGCGATACTTCGCACCGATGTGACGTGCGGCAATTCGTAAAGCTGTTTCGTCAGCTTTTCAATTTCCACCATCCCGTCGGGCGTTTCAAAATGGCCGTCTTCTTTCTTGGCAAGCACAATCAGCGGGCCACTCTCGCCGACTTCGAAGTGCCGCTTGAGAACTTTCGTACCGTGTTTGCTGGATGCCGTCTCGGGCAAGTCTGCAAGCAAGTCGTAGGTGACTCGTTCACGCCCTTTGCGCAGGTCGTACCAGGAGCTGGGCGGAAACTGCCATTTCGTGCCTTCGGCGTTCTTGTCACGCCAGCTGGCCTGGAAGTGAATTGGATCGAGCCCACCGCCGTACCACGCGAGTGGCAAGAGCCCAAGGATGCTGAACGTCAGGATCATTCCCGGGCGGCGAATGATCAATCGTGAAATCGCACCCCAGATACCGCGATCAATCGGTCTCGATTCTTCCGTTTTCAGAATGTTCTTTCCAAACGGCCAGAACACGGCTTCGCCAAGCCCGCGAAGCAGCGCCGGCGCGAGTGTAATGCAAGCCATCAGCGCCACGAAAAGACAGATGCCAATCGCGGGTCCACTGTTGCGGAATTTCCCAAAGTCGGCAAAGAACATCATGCCCAGCCCGACAATCGTCGTCAGGGCACTCGCCACGAGTGCCTCGCCAACGCCATCCAGCGCCTTTTCAACCGCTGCATCGGGATCGTGCCCGGCAGCGAGTTCTTCCCGGTAGCGGGAAATCAGGAACAGACAAAAGTCCGTACCGGCTCCGAAGAGAATGACGGTGATAAATATCTTGGTGGTCGTAAATACCTTGAACCCCCACCATTCCCTGCCGGGCAGGGTGTTCAGCTGCGTTAGCGCTGCGACAACGCCAAGGGCCGTCACCAGAGAAACCATGATGGTGGTCAGTGGAATGGCTACCAACAGCGGAGACCGATAGACGATCGCCAGAATCGCAACGACAAGAATGACGGTATACAACTCGGTATTCTTGATACTCGCTTTCGACGAGCGAAGGATATCGCCGCCAACTGCCGCAGATCCCGAGATCGCCAGTTCAAGTCCACGCACACCGTCCGCGTGAATCTCTTTCTTGACCTGCGCGACCTCTTTTTCGACTGTTTCAAGAACAGGAATATTTCGTACCGCGAGGAACTCGTTGGACAACTGCATGACGACGAGGTGCGACTGCTTCGTCTTGCTGATAAGCTCATCGCCAACCACATCGGTGTGACGAGTCCAGAGATCGAGCAGCGGTATGTCGGCGGCGTTCGCGGGGGCGATTCCAACATGATCGGCGAGGTCGGGTTTTATCTCGAGGGCGTGCTGCCGGTCAATTTCGGCTTCTTCGGCTTTGTCGAGAAGATCGTAGACCATCGCCCGGTTGTGATACGCTTCGGCGAACTCTTCATCCAGCCGGATCGCTTCGGACAACGAGGCGAGTGCTGATTCAACCTCGGCCTTTGCCATCCGCTCGACGCGGCGGGCTTCCGGCATATCGCCGGCTTCGGTCAGGCGGGCAAATTTGTCTCGCAACTCCGCGGCTCGTTTTACCGCGTAGGCGCCGCGACGGTTGTGGAACGGCAGCGCCAGTCGGTCGGCGACGGCGTAGTCTTCTTCGGTGAGCGTCCCGGTGTTTCGCGAAATGACGAGGCAGATCTGGCTGCGAGCCCGATTGTCGGGAAACGCTTCCTCAAGCAGTTTCTCGCCGCGTCGGGCGGGTCGATCAGCAGGAAGATAGGAGATATCGCCGTCGTGCGTGACGGACTCCCATGCCGGAGTCAGGAATCGCGCGGAAAGAAGCACGACGATCCAAACAAGGATGACGAACTTCCAGTGTCGTGAAATGAATCCGCCGAGGCGAGAAAACATATAAGCTCTGGGCGGGTGCGATCACCCGGCTCCATGAATGATTAAATAAGTCGTTTGATGAGCAATGGTTGCGATCATTGAGTTCGCAGTTCTTGCAATGGCCAAGCCAGAGTACCGGCCCAGTCTTCTTAAGCATGGTACTCATGAGCCAGCTTCGGACCAAGTATGAACGCCCCTATTCTGGAGTCAGAATTTCGGGTTCGGGTCCGCGAATGCCGTCAAACCGGCAAGGTTCGCCAATAGCTGGTCGCAAGAATAGGTAGGTGCGAGCACTCGATAATGGCACTGGGCAGGGCACGAAAAGCCGAAATCGTGGTAGCAGTACCTGTCCGCCAGTCACGTCGGGCTCGTTATTTGGCGCGGGCCCTGGATTTGGTTGGCCTGAGACCTGGATTCAACCGCGGGCCCTGGATTCGGCCGCGGGCCCTGGATTCGGCCGCGGGCAAATGCCCGGCGGCTGATTGGATGCGATCGCTTTCGCTTTGCGGGCGAATAGTCCCGGATCTTTGAATCGCCCCGGATCTCTTTGAATCGCCCCGGCCTTTTACTTCTGGCGGTTGGCGACCGTCAGCTTTCGAGCCATGGCACAGGCGGCAGCGACAACCGCGTCATCGTCTTCGGTTGGCATACCAGATTGGGCGATGTCGAGCGAGTCGGAGGGTTTGGCAACCTGGTGAATCGTGTGATGAGGACTGACGCCTCGTTCGCTAATCGCCTGGCCGTTTGGTGAATAGAACTTCGCTGTCGTCAGGCGAACACCCGATCGCGAGATGCTCAGCGGGAAGATTCCCTGAACCGATCCTTTGCCGTAACTCCGTTCGCCAAGAATGGTGCCTCGACCAAGATCGTGGATTGCACCGGCGAAGATCTCGCTGGCACTCGCCGTATCCTTGTCGATCAAAACGATGAGTGGCACTCGCCACGTTCCGACTCGATGTGCTTTATAGTCATAATCTTCACGGGCACTTCGGCCCCGAGTCGACACGAGCGTTCCTTCGGGAATAAATTTGTCGGCGACTTCGACCGATGCGGTCAACAGTCCACCGGGATTGCTGCGGACATCAATGATCAGGCTTTTCATGCCCATGCGGTGCAGCTTCCAGAGTGCCTGATCCACATCGCGACTGGTTGTCTTCTGAAAACTTGTCAGTCGGAAGTAACCAGTTCCATTGCTGGAATCAATGATTCCAATATCTTCAACGCACGGCACGTTGACTCGTTCTCGCCGGACTCGCAACGTACGTGGGCCGCGGGCTTCCGAGTCGAGTGAGACATTCACGAACGATCCTTGAACGCCCTTGAGCATGTCGGCTGCTTTTTCAGTCGAGATATCGAGTGTCGATTTGCCTTCAACCGCAACAATGCGATCGCCGGCTTTGATGCCGCTTCGCTCGGCCGGACCGCCGGGAATGACTTTCACGATGAGCAACGAGTCGTCGGTGGCTTTGAGTTCAATGCCGAGCCCGACAAAGTTGCCTTCGATCTGACTGTAGACGTCGTCGAGTTGAGCCGAAGTGAGGTACGCCGAATACTGATCGAGCGACGAGATGGCTCCCGCACAGTATTCACCGATCGTCGCCGAGACAGGAATGTTCAGGTGCTGGCTGGCAATCTGGGCCGAGTATCGGAGCAAGTCCATGGCATCGGATCGGGATTTCACCGGTCGCTTGTTGACGTCGTTTCGCAGCATGTTTCGAAAGGTCGTAATCCGCTCGGCCGATACGCCGCGCAGGTACTGTTCCTGGAACGCCGGCTTCGTGACGGCGACATCAAGGCTGGCGGTGCCACGCCATGCGATTCGCATCCAGTTTGGATTGTGAACGTAATGCGAGTTCACCTTCAGGCAGATTTCCTGGTACATGCCCATCGCCTGATCCTGTGAAGTCAGCGTCAGGAACTGGGTGTAGGACGAATCGGCGAATCGGCGATCAATGTCGACGTGGATATGGGCCAGCGTTCGTCGAGTCCGCAAACCTTGCGACTCGGGGAATTCCCGGACTGCCTCGTCGTAGTGGGAGAGCGCTTCGACCCAGCGTCCATCCTGCTCCAGCGACTGGCCCTCGCTGATGACGGCTTCGAGGTCCGATGTGGACTTGGTCGGAGCGTTGTTGATTGCCGGCGGCAGGTTTGCCGGTGCCGCTTGCACCGACGGCTGAAGCGATCGCACGGGGTGAGCCGGGGCGAAGGCAGGTGCGGCTTGTTGAGCGCTGGTCGGCGCTGTCAGGAAGGCAATGGAAAGGAGGGATGTCAGCGATACGAGCCGCTGACAGTACTGAGTCAACGGACTCCGAGTACAGGATTTCGCAGGGAAGCGTTTCATTAATTTTGCTTTCTCAACCCGGGGGAGGGGCAGCCGGTTGAAGGTCCGCGAACAGCCCGCGGTGAACCGGTTAGGTGGGCAACATCCGTGGGATCGTCCGTACCACATGACGTTGAGGGCACTGGCTACCGACAAGCAAGACGTTGTCGACGCTTCCATTTCGTAGCGGGTGCCTGCGAGAATATAGGACACGAAAGGGCCTCGGTCAAAGAATCCGTGGTGAAGTTCCGCTTGCAAAACAGGCACAAGCGGCATGACAAGAGTGCCAATGAGTGACTGCGCCAACTGGCGCAATCAATCAGGAAGCGGGCACCCGTTCGAAAAGTCGAGGTGCGCGTCCTGCGCAAGAAAGTCGGTTGATCTTCAACCGACTGTAACGGTCAGTTACCCAATTCTACGCAAACGAAAAGAATCGGGTTCGTCGAAAAAAGTCGCCGGAAGGGAGTGCTATCGCTGAAGGACCAACCGGAAAGGTTTGCCTGACTTGCTTCGCAAGGAGTGGCGAGTGGCGAGTGTCGAGTTGCGAGTTGCGAGTATAGGGTATCAGGTATCAGGTATCGGGTATCGGGTGTCGGGCCGCGCACCGATCCTGAAGGGATCACAGCTCCATCTCGTTCCCAGGCTCCTGCCTGGGAACGCATATCCGCGAGGCTCCCGCCTCGTACCTGCCCAGTGCTCGGCAATTACACCTGCTCACCAACACAACCACTCGACTAACGCCAGTCTCTCACCACCTCAATCAACCCACTCTCTCCTGCATAATTCCGCGCACTCGAAAGTAACCAGTGTTCTGGCCGCTCCACATAGCCTCGCTTCACAGGGTTGTAATGCGTGTATTCAATCTTCTGCCGCATCATCTCTTCTGACAGGATCTGCTTTGGCTTACTGCCTTCTTGCCAAACTTGATACTCGCTGTCTTTCTTGTGGTTCAGTTTCATGGCTTTGAGTTGTCGCAACAGCGTCGTTGCTCCATGCTCTTTCAGCGTCTCGATGATCTTCCTTGCCGTGTACGACTTGAACCGATGCAATAACTCGGGAAGTTCTGACGAGGCGGCAACTACGTGCAGGTGATTCGTCAGAATGACGAAGCCGAAGATATGTAGGTCGTGTTTCGTTTGCTGATAACGCCACGTGTCGATGATGATTTGCCAGGCGGCGGGTTGCGTGAATACCGGTAGCCAGCCGTTGACTGTGCACGTGAGAAAGTATGGGTAGTGCGTGTCGTGGATTTTGTAGCGGGTGCGAGTCAATGTCTTGCGGTGTGGTTGTGCCAGGCAGGAGCCTGGCGGATAGGCGTTCCCAGGCAGGAGCCTGGGAACGAGGTGACGAGGTAGGATATGTGGTTAGACTTTCGTTTTCTTACCGGATTTGAGCGACGCCGTCTGCCGGTCGCAGATGCGAATCGCATCCTGCGCGAGATCGGCGCAAAGAAACTCTGCCGGCTTGCCAGATTTCGCACCCCTGGCGACCTCTTTGAGCTCGGCAAGAAACGCTTCCATGGGATCTCCCGAACCCTTGAGTTTTGCGGGTTTTGATTTGCCTTTCTTCGGGAAGACCGTGCACGGCATCAGAACTTTGCCCTCGCCATCAATCACGGCAAACTCAAACAGGATGGTCGCGTGCTCCAGATGAATTTCGTATCCGTGCAGGAAAGATCTAGCTTCCTGATCGACGACTCCGCTAGTCGCCGTGACTGACACATTGGGGTTTTTGAAGCTGAATTGCGTGTTGAAATACTCGGCGACTTCGCCCCGCATTCGTCCCGTTGTAGAAACGGATGTCGGCTGGCCAAAAACGTATCGAATGAAGTGGGCGTCGTGGATATGCAAATCCAGCATCGGCCCGCCAACAATTTTCGGATCGTAAAAATGCTTCAGCCAGGCGGGGTCGTTGATGACTCGTTTGAAATTCCCGCCAAGCAGTTTTCCATACTTGCCGCTTGCGATTGTTCTTGCCGCGAACTCATACTCCGGGAACATTGGCAGGACATGGCCAATCATGAGCGTGCGCTTCGCTGCCTTTGCCGCCGCAGTCATTCGATTCGTTTCGCGAACCGTCAGGGCCATTGGCTTTTCGCAAAAGACATTTTTGCCCGCGTTGAGTGCTTTGATGGCAATCGGTGCATGAGCCGACGGAGGAAGGCAAATGTCGACCATGTCTACGTTGTCGTCGCCAATCAGTTCAGCCGGATCCTGGTAAGTCGCGATGCCTTTCAGGTCCATCTTCGTACCACGCGGTCCGAAGTTCCCCTGGATCATGGTCCAGTCGCCCTTCAGTCGCCGGGCATCCATGTCGCAGAGCGCGACGACTTTGACGCCGCGAATTTTCTGATACGAGAGATAGTGGACCATCCCCATAAATCCGACGCCGACAATTCCGACTTTGAGCACGGTATATTTCCTGTCTGTTTTTCGATTTGATTCGCAAAGTTCTCGCAAGGGAGTCGCAAAGACGTGGGAGCATGCCGTCCTCAGCCGTTCTTTGTCACGCATTTTTGTCTGACACAGCCTGACCTACAGAACGTCAGGCATAGCCTCACCTACGGGACTCCCAATCTACATTCTCCCCGGGCCGCGGACTTCGTTACCAGTAACCTTCGTCAACGAGTCACCAAGCTCGGCTCGTTTCTTGTCCGCAATCGCCATCATCTTTTCGGCGACATCACGATGTCCTTCAATGACGTTGACAGTCTCGTTTCGATCTGTTTCGAGATTGAACAGTGAAAGTTCGATGGGAATATTGTTCGTATACGGCACTGCGTTGCCGTTGTTGCCGGGAGCACGTCCCTGAAGTGAACGATAACCGTGCGGGAAATGCAGCTTCCATTTTCCCATTCGCATCGCCTGCAACTGACTGTCGTGGTACCAATAGTAATAGGCGTCATGAGGCGAAACTGCGTCATTGTCACCACGCATCAATGGAACGATGCTCTTGCCGTCGATTTCAAGTTCCGGCGACTTGCCGCCCGTCAATTCGACAACGCTGGGAAGAAGGTCGATCGTCATCGCTGGCTGGTTGCATTCACTGCCTGCCGGAATCAGTCGCGGGTATCGCATCACGCAGGGGACGCGGACTCCGCCTTCGAAAGTGGTGCCCTTCCCTTCCCTGAGTCCGCCGGTGGTCCCCGCATGGTCGCCGAAATTCAGCCACGGACCATTGTCCGAGGTGAAGACGATCAACGTGTCGTTAAGCACGCCTTCTTCTTCGAGGGCTTTTCGAATTTCACCAACGGACCAATCGATTTCGCGAATGACATCACCATACGTTCCGTACTTCGTTGTCTGACGAAACCTGGTCGTTACGCCGAGCGGTACGTGTGGCATGGAATGTGGAACATACAACAGAAACGGTTTTTCGCCGTTGTCGTGAATGAACCCAACGGCGGCTTCGGTCAGTTCTTTCGTGATCGTTTCCTGGTCGTCGAGGTCGTCGATCGTCCTGGCGACTTCCGCGTCGTTGTACCACGGAAGAGCCGGATAACCTTCGCCTCGTTCCGGGATGCCCGGCCACATGTCGTTGGAGTACGGAATTCCAATGTACCGGTCAAAGCCCTGACTGATCGGCAGGAACTTCTTTTGAAACCCAAGGTGCCACTTGCCAAAACAGGCGGTCGCATACCCAAGCGGCTTGACGACTTCCGCGATCGTGTGCTCAGCCGGATCGAGTCCAATTTTGGCGGCGGGGAACAGCGCGCCCTTAATCCCGACTCGATTGGCGTAGCAGCCAGTCAGCAGAGAAGCGCGGGAAGCCGAACATACCGGTTGCGACGCGTAAAAATCGGTGAACCGCACGCCTTCGGTTGCCAGTTTGTCGATGTGCGGAGTCGGAATGTCTTTCGAACCGAAACAGCCCAAGTCGCCGTATCCCTGATCGTCAGTAAACACGATGACAATGTTCGGTGTCCGCTCGGCGAAGGTAGTTGGCGTAAGAGTCGCCCACAAGACAATCGTGCCAAGCATCCCCAAGAGAATGGGCAGCTGGAGTATCGGCTGCTGGAGGATGGGCAGCTGGAGGACAGCCCCACTGTCAGCAACATTGTGATTTTCAGTGCGTCCGGATTCATCCCCATTGAGCTCTACGTGATTCTGTGTCGTGATTGCATTGCTGCATTTTGTTCGGAAATGTTTGCCGCTGCCGTGAGGATTAAGTTCCCGTTCGAAATATTCTGCAGCGGCACCTAAACTTGTGATTGCATGCATGGACACGTAGTCTTTCGTAAAGGAACGGATTCGTCAGGCGAAAACGCGCTGTCGAAGTTGAATCTGATCTAATATCCGCGTATTTTAGCGTGATTGGCAATCAATTCGAGACTGTAGCTGGAGCACAGCAACAGTCGATAGAAAAACCAGCCAAACACTTTCCGACTTCATTACTTCCAAATTTCCAAATGGTGGACCTGTGGCGACTGACACTCCCAATGCCGTAAGCAACGAATCACGACTGATGAGCGGAGCCGACATTCTTGTTCAAGGGCTCGTGGATCATGGTGTGGAAGTGATTTTCGCCTACCCGGGCGGAGCCAGCATGCCGCTGCACCAGGCGTTGACTCGATACAAAGATCGGCTGCGAACGATTTTGCCTCGTCACGAACAGGGCGGAACTTTTGCGGCTCAGGGATATGCGCGGGCGACTGGAAAAGTCGGTGTGTGCATGGCCACGAGTGGGCCGGGCGCTACCAACCTTGTCACGGGCATCGCGGATGCAAAGCTCGACAGTATTCCGCTCATTGCAATTTCTGGGCAGGTCAAAACCAATGTGATCGGCAGCGACGCGTTTCAGGAAACACCAATCGTTGAAGTATGTCGCGGTATCACCAAGCACCACTATCTTGTGACCGATGTTAACGATCTGCCGCGGATCATTCGCGAAGCTTTTCATATCGCCACAACGGGTCGTCCCGGTCCGGTGCTGATCGACATGCCGAAGGATGTCCAGTTGGCTCAGATCATTCCCGACTGGGAAGAGCCACTCGCGCTGCCCGGCTATACCGTGACGACGCCGGAAGCCAAACAGGAGCAGGTGAACCAGGTCGCCGCCGCGATCAAGCTTGCGAAAAAGCCGATCATCTACGCGGGTGGTGGAATCATTGCCGCCGGCGCGAGCGAGGAGCTTCGCACGCTGCAAGAGAAAACTGGCTTTCCTACGACGATGACCGTGATGGGACTGGGTGCATTTCCGGCGAGCAACCCGATGTGCATGGACATGGTCGGGATGCACGGAAGTGTCTACAGCAACTACGCAATTAACGAAGCCGACTTCATTCTGGCGCTCGGCGTTCGGTTCGATGATCGAGTCACCGGGAAACTGTCGGAGTTTGCCAAGAACGCGAAAATTGTCCACGTCGATATCGACGCTTCGGAACTGAACAAAAACAAGCTTGCTCACATTCCTGTCTGCAGTGACGTGAAGTACTTCCTCGGCGAGTTGAACAAGATTGTCGCGAAGGGCGAGGACATTTCCCCTTGGCAGAAGCAGTGCAAGGACTGGAAAGCCGCTGATCCCTTCAAGTACGACGAAGAGTTCGACGGGATCTACCAGCAGCATGCCATTCGGGAATTGTGGAAGGCAACGCACGAAATGGATCCGATCATTACGGTCGGAGTCGGCCAGCATCAGATGTGGGCCGCCCAGTTCTATCCGTTTGACGAGCCGCGACGTTGGCAATCATCCAGCGGGCTGGGAACGATGGGATTTGGACTGCCCGCCGCGATGGGGGCTCAAATCGCATGTCCTGATCGACTGGTGATTGACATCGATGGCGATGGCAGTTTCCAGATGAACATTCAGGAATTGGCGACGCTCTACTGCGAAAAGATTCCAGTCAAGGTTCTGCTGCTGAACAATCAGCATCTCGGCATGGTGGTGCAGTGGGAAGACCGGTTCATGAAAGGCAATCGGGCGCATACCTACCTCGGACCGATTGACCATCTCGAGGCGACTGGAAAAGGCGGCAAGCCGTACGCTCAGGAACGCTATCCGGACTTTGTTCAAATCGCCAAAGGTTACGGATGCGGTGCTGCGACGGTAAAGAACAAGTCAGACCTGCCTGCGGCAATGAAGGAAATGCTCACCTACGACGGGCCTTATGTGCTCGACGTTGAGGTGCCTTATCAGGCTCACGTCCTGCCGATGATTCCGAGTGGCGGCACCGTCCGCGACATGATCACGTCGTAGCGGATCTGCGGATCTGGACCCTTTTCCCAAGCCTCATTTTCCAAGCTGCATTCGGAGTGGTGAGTTCACTTCTGGTAGCGCGTTTCCAGGTTCTGGCCTGGAAACGCCCACGCGACGGATTCAATTTAAACTGCAGCCTACTCAGCTTTCTTGTAATTTATCTCAAATGACTTTCGCCACTCGTCGCTCTCGGTGGCTCGCTCGAACATTTCGTAAGTGCGCGTCCCGTCTTCGTTGTGCTTTGAAATCGACTTGGTGAATTTCTTCTTTTTCGTGTGCGTGTCGATGAAGTTGGAAAGCGTCGTCAGGACCCCCGTCTCTTTGTCATAGTCACCAGTCATCGTCATCAGGACTGGACTCATATTGTCCTGCCAGGTGCCGACGTATTTCTTGAGGTTCGGATCGTAACCTATCGATCCGCGACCCTGGAATGGTCCGCCATCAAACTCCGTCATGACCCAGAGGCCATCGCCGAACTTGGTATTCGTTTCGGTGATTGGCATTTCCATCGGGTTATCCTGGCCCGGCATGAATATCTTCATGGTTCCTTTCCAGGTGCCAAGATCCTTGTGCAGGATCTTGTGGTGCTCCGTGATTTCTGGGGGCGGTCCCTGGGCGGCGGCAAATCCTGCGAACAGACTGACCACAAAGGCGGCCATCGCGAGTGCTCGATAGTTCGTTTTCATCATCCTGGATCTCCAGATTTCTGTGAGGAACGTTGGCGGGAAACTACGCATCTATCTGTAAACATTCTTCCGATGAGTCTCAAGCAACCGATCGAGGATTCGATCTGGAAAATCGGAATATTGATGATGAATCTGCAGTCGATGTGGGTTCCGTAGGTTCGGAAAGGTGGTGAATCATGCAGCGCACAAGTATTTATGACTGTCCCTGAACGGTGACAACCAGTCTTCGAGAAGTCGCGTGATCCCGGTGTTCGCATAGGTAAATGCCCTGCCATGTACCAAGTGTCAGGCTTCCGTCTGAAATCGGTACCGTGAGAGAACATCCGAAAAGCGAGGACTTTACATGGGCTGGCATATCGTCGGGACCCTCGCACGTGTGAATGTAGGGAGCCGATTCCGGGGCGATCCGGTTCAGCGACGACTCCATATCTACTTGAACATCAGGATCAGCATTCTCGTTGATCGTCAGGGATGCCGACGTGTGCTGCAAAAAGACGTGCAGCAAGCCCACGGAAATGCCACGCAATTCAGCAGTTGCGTCCAGAATATCATGAGTGATCAGGTGCAGGCCGCGAGATCTGGGAGCCAGCGTGATTCGATATTGGTGCCATGGCATTGGAAAATTTTTCCTCGGAACGGTTAGCCCGCTTTCCCATTTTACGGTTGCAGTAGGGCCCACCCCACTGGTCACCCGCAACTTCGCGGTCGGTTTAGTCTGCCCAATTGGAACTGAGACCGTGAGACGTGTAGTCGATTACGCTTTGTAGGGATGACGAATTATTATCCCGTTCTTTTTAACAAAAGATTGACTTCCCTATCGCGCGGTAAATAATACATGACCCTTTGCGGGAAAGCATGCTTCAAGAGAAGCATTTCAAGGCGACAAGCCGAGCGGCACCCAGATTGGTTTCCATGCCATCATGGCCGCAAAAGATAATCTCAATTCGATTCACGGGAGTTTATGACAACAATGTCGGACGACAAGATCAGTAATGTGTTTGAGGCCATTTTGAAGTATGGCCACGATGAGGACTTTGCTCCTCAAGAAGGTGATGAGTTCGCAGCAACCGACGCACCTGCCGGTTCGAGCGACAAAATCGAAGAGCTTCGCAAGCGAGTTCAATTGGGCATGCCCCTTTGGCACACCGAGGACCGGGTTGACTACACCGGTTTGACCGGCGCCATTCGCCCTCGCGAGTAAGCCCGGATCAATCCAGACTACATTTGACGGCTGATTCGAGAAAGCCGGCCGTCAAGAGTTAGCAGAGTTAGACAACTACGAAGATGGCACCCGCAAGGGTGCCTTTTTTTGTAACCGTTCACGGAGATTGACGTTTCCTCAGGTTCGAGAGGGTCAGGCACAAATTTTCGGCGTTTGTCCGCAAAGCGAAATAAGTCAGTTTGCCGCCGAAAAATTGAGCCAGCCCCTTGCCCGCATGAACGGTTACTTAACGTTTGATTGAACAGCGCCACTCCGTCTTTCCCGCGCAGGCGGGAATCCAGTGAACCGATTCGGCGGTTTATGACCACGGCCAAGTTTGAAGCACAGTCAGCTACAACTGGGTCCCCGCATTCGCGGGGAAGACGCCGAGGGCCGTCGAAGATAGTTGCGAGTCGCGAGTTGCGAAAAAAATACCCTCCTTCCGCCAAGCGGTGATCTTGCGAGGTACGAGCAAATCAAACCGCTGGCGCGTGAGGAGGGTCGGAGCCTAAGCGACGGGGAGGAGCGGCCATATGCGTCGATGTATCTGCAACAGTTCGTGTCCGTTCTGGGCAACGTAAAATCCGCTGCAAGGCCAACTTTACAACACCCCAGCCAGCCCCTTTGCCCGCGGGAACAGGTTTGTGCAACACTCCGGCGAGAACTATCGCTGTTCGGCTTCGAGCTGCAGTTCAAGTTCCTCGATCTTCTTTTCTGTCGCGATGATCATCCGCGTAAATTTTGCGACTCGTCCGTCGTACGGTCCCAGTCGCTCGATCAGTTCTTCACGATCTTTCTCCAGTTGGACCAGCCAGTCCTGCTTGGACTGAAGCTCAAGCGTGACGGCTTGTTGCTGCGCCACGATCTCGGCGAATAGAGCACGGGCAAAAATGCCGGCGAAGATTCCCGTCACGATGCACCAAACGAAAAGTCTTCGTATGCCGAATTGAATTTTTCGTGGCCGGAAATTCATGGCAATTCTCAAAGTCAGTTTCGGCTACAGCATTTTACAGATTGTCGTAGCGGCAAAAATCACAGGATGGGGCTCCCAAGCGCCTCTCAGCCCGTGCCGGCTTAAGGTTGTTGAGTCATTGAGGTCAGCTCCTGCACACGCAGGCGCGGAGTCGTCAGCGTCTGTTGCGTTTTTGCCAATTCGCGTCGGGAACTTTCGAGCACCGCTCGAGCCTTTTGTAAACTGGCGGACTGCCGCGAAATGCGAATGTAGGCTTCCGTGGTGGCCTTCAGGTGATTGTTCCATCCATGCTGCATCGCGGCAAGTCGCTTTCGAACGGCGGCGTCGTCCTCGACTTCGTCATTTTCCCGCAGTCGCACGAGATCGTAGATTTTCTGACTGGCGACTCGAGCCTTGTGTTCAACGGATGCCAATCGCTGGACCGCTGCGTGGTACTTTTTTTGGGCAGCGATGACAGCAGCGTCCAGCTTTTTCGTTTTGTCGATGACGACTCGGACTTTCGCCTGTTCGACAGCCAGTCGGGACTTGGCTTTCTCAAGTCGTGCTTCCAGAGTCGGCGGGTTCGCGGTGAGTTCCAGCACGTGTTTGGCATTGTCCGTTTCGAATATTCGCACCGCGCCGGTCCAGTCGCCGGCGAAAACGCGCGTCCGGTCGTTGGTCATCGCGACTTGGGTGATCATGTCCGCGGCTGGTGCGTAGGCCGTTTGCTGCTTCCCGTTTCCGTCCCACCGTTTGACTCGCCGGTCGCGACCGCCACTGATCAGGCCGCCATCGCTCGTCATCTGCAAGCTTGTCACGCCGCCGCCGTGTGCGAAGTTGCGTACCGGTTTGACTTTTTCAGGGTCCCAGATGCGAATGTTGCCTTCTTCCGCTCCGGTCGCGAACACTTTACTGTCGGCTCGCCAACTGATCTGGGTAATGCAGCTCTTGTGGCCTTCAAAGACCTGATACTCGCGGGCGGTTGCGGCTTCCCAAACGATCAACCCGCCGGCTCGATCAGCCGTCGCGAGGAATTTTCCGTCCGGGCTGAATTCGGTGGCCGTGACCCAGTCGGTATGTTTCGTAATCTTGTGCAGTTCGTCGCCGGTCCGCGCGTCAAAGATCTTTGCCGTTTTCGACGGACCGCCCAGCACGACGTAGCTCAGCGAACTGTCAATATCGGCGGCGAGTACGACGTCGAGTTCGTCGCCAATACGAATCAGTCGCTCGCCATCCGCAACCTTGTGCAACGCAACATGTCCGTTATTGGCACCTCGCCCGCCGCCAATCACGAGCAAGCTACCATCGCGGCTGAACCGGACGACGTGCGGGTTGCCTTCGGGAAACGGCACAACGCCCAGAAGCTCGGTCGTATCTGAACGGTAAATGGCGACTTGCTGTTGCCCGCCGACGGCGAGTAGCGGAGCCCGGTGGCTGGTTGCCAGCGCGGCGACCGCGGCGGCTCGCTCCGTAACGACGAATGGTTGTTGCGTCAGCCCATTGGGCATGGGGCCAAGTGAGTCGCCGGACTCGATTGGTTGAAAGGAAAGAGCGACTTTCTTTTGCGCTTTCTTTGCCGTACCACTCTGCTCTGCGAGCCCTTCGCTGATCCAGCGTTTAATCAGGTCGCGCTTGGCGGCTGCGATCGGATCCTGTTGAGGCGGCATTTCCGGCCCGTCGTCATGATTGACCAGCTGGTAAAGCCGTGAACTTTCGGCGTCGCCTTCATAGACGACTTCACCACTGGATCCGCCTTCGATCGTCGCAGCGTAAGAGTCGAGCGCCAGTCCGCCTTTTCGTTTGTCCGCGTTGTGGCAGCCCATGCAGTGCTCACGAAATATCGGTTTGATCTCGCTTTCATAGGAGACGGCGGAGTCGGCATACGCTCCGAGCGGGGCGAGGCAAAGGAATGCGGCGATGATTGGTAGGCGAGGCATGGGGGGCGAGTGTCGAGTTGCGAGTGCCGAGTGTCGAGTTGTGCGCGGTCGCAGGCTAAAGCCTGTACACCAACGTGCGCTGTCTCACGCTTGCGCGTTCTCGACACTCGCAACTCGGCACTCGACACTCATTTCATTTAATAAACAAAAACTCTCTCGAGTTGAGTACGGCCCAGAAAACGTCTTCCAGGTCTTGTTGTTTCGATTCTTCACTTACGGAAGCCAGCAAGTCTTGCGATTCCTTTTCGGTTGGTTGGCGGCCGAGGGAACGCACGTAGATCGAATGGATAATCTGCTCCGGCGTTCGTTCTTCCTTTAGCCACGACTTCACGAGTTTGCCCTGAGCAATCTTGCTGTGAATCGACTTGCCGTTCAGCAAATGCAACGCTTGCGACAAGGTTGGTTGAGAACTCGTTTCACAGGCACAGGCGGATGTTCGTTTTGCTCGCCCGAACGCGGCGAAGAAATAGTTGCTGGGCGTCGGGTCCGGCGTCTCGACCGCGCGGGATCCTTTGGGCAGTCGCGGGTATTTTGTATCTGACGCTGTGACCTGACTGAAACAATCGAGCAGGTTCACGGCCGGGATGCGCCGCACGGTGGCGCGGGCGAAATTGCGACTGTCGTGTTCATTCCCCGCGACGGTACGACTGGAACGTTGGTAGGCGTCGGATGTCAGAATATCTCTCGCCAGTTTGCGGAAGTCGTAGTTGTACTCGATGAGCTTCTCCGCGAGTCCGTCAAGCAACGGGGCATTTGTTGGCGGATTGCTTACCCGGAAATCATCCACCGGCTCGACGATTCCGCGGCCAAGGAAGTGTGCCCAAATTCGATTGGCCCAATTGCGAGCGAACCATGGGTTCTCTGGCGAAGTCATCCATTCCGCAGCAAACTCTCGACGCTCAAGACCATTCCTGATCTCCGGCGCGTCCCCGCCGAGATACTTCGGCATGACGTCCTTCTTTGTGACCGGGTGCTTTGTCTGAGCCCCACTGCGAAAAACGGCATAGTCGCGTTCGTCTTCCAGTCGTTTTCGCCCGACCTGGACAAAGAGCGCCGCGAAGCCGTAATAGTCGTCCATGGTCCAGCGATCGAACGGATGGTTGTGGCACTGGGCACACTGCGTCCGAATTCCGAGGAAGATCTGGGCGGCGTCTTCGGCGCACTTCAGTCGATTGGGTTCACGAGCGTAAAAATTGACGGCCGGATTGTCAAAAGAAGTGCCTGTCGAGTTGATAATCTTGCGTACCATCTTGTCGAGCGGCACACCGCTGCGAAGCTGAGCACGCACCCATTCGAAATACAGGAGCGTCGATTTTTCGCTCATGAGATTGTTCAGCGGCTTGATCATCAGCAAGTCGGCCCACTTCGCCGCCCAGAGATCTGTAAACTCATCTCTCGCCAGGAGTTCATCAATCCGCGTGGTTCGCTTCTCCGGATCGTTGCTCTCGACAAACGACTTGAACTCTTCTTCCGTCGGCAACAAGCCAACGACATCGAGCGTGACCCGGCGCAGAAATTCTTCGTCGCTGCAAAGGTCGCTCGCGGGCACGCGGATTTTGTTGAGCTTTTCGGTGATGAGTAAGTCGATATAACTGCCGGTCGGCGGCTGTGGTTCAAATTCCAGCTCGCCGGGAAGAACAAGAACGGGGATTCCGACCGTATGCGTTTCGAATCTCGCGGTAATAAAGGCTTCGCCGCGTGCAGTACCAGTGATGATCCCGTCGGTGACGTTCGCGGTGCCCTCGTCGTTGCTGAAATAGACGGCGAGGTTCGTGATGTCCCGATCCGAACCGTCCGTATAATGCGCGATGACTCGCAATGGCCGGGTCTCGCCAAAGCCCTGAATGACGATTTCGGGTGGATAGATCTCTACCTTTTCGACGGACGCTACATCTTCGGAGTCGTCCTTGGCGCCTTGCTCCAGCCAGCGATGAATCGTTCGGTAGTGATCACTGTCCACGTCGAAACGTTTGCCGCCGGTATGCTGAACGGCTCCAACAGATTTTTCCAGAAGCAGGCTCGATGCGGGGACCGCGAGGTTGATTCGTCGGGCTGCAAGCTCGCGGGTGATTCGGTGATAGTCCCCAGCCGGATCGAATCCGAAAAGCGACAATCCAAATCCGTCTTTGCCTCGCGACGAACCGTGGCACGTCCCCGAGTTACAACCGGCTTTGGTGAGGACGGGGAGTACGTCCAGTCGAAAACTGGTTGCCGGCGTATTCTTCGTGTTGGAAACGGTTATTGGGATTTCGAGTTTGTCATCGCCCCACTCGGCGTAAAGCGTGCCTGTTACAGGTTCGTTCGAGGCTGCTGCCGATCGTAAAGTCGCGTTTTCGATCGTGGCGAGTTCTTTCGCTTCGCAACGCCAGGTGATTTCTTTGGTGACATCCCGAGTCACGCCCGAATCATCAGTTGAAATGGCAAGCATCGTTTGGGAGTCGGTTGCGGAAGTGAGGCTGACGGACGGCGGGTAGATGTTGAGTTCGTCAGCAAATGCCAGCGATGATCCGCAGACGAGGATGATCAATGCGGCAAGCAAACTCCGGCGCTTTGAGACAGCTGAAGTCAGCGAAAACTTCTTCCTTCGAACTTCCTTGTTCCGTGATCGATATTCGAAGAATTCACCATTGCGTGGAAATTCGTCGCGTGGCGATTCTGGCGATTCAAGACAACAATGGCCCTCCCCATCGCTAAGGCTCCGACCCTCCCACTCGACAAGCGGTATGTGCGGCTCGTTCCTCGCCACCCACCGCGTTGTCGGAAGAGGGTTGGTCTTTGTTGGCGTGAACTCGCTTTCGCGTCGGGCTGGTGTGTGTTTTGGTACTCGGTCGCAGTCTGAAGCCCGTACAACAATCGAACTCCCTCCCCTCGAAAAAGCTGATTGGTCGCGGCGTTTTGAACTGCTTGACTGGCTGGTGAAGCGCAAATCTGAAAGACCTTCGACGATTTTTTCGTCGCGACCAGTCATAGCTTTTTCGTAGTGGGGAGGGTTGGGGAGGGGCTGTCGGGGTTTCGTGCAAATTTCTCTGGTGTCTGGAGATTCGAGGCAACAATGGCCCTCCCCGTCGCTGAGGCTCCGACCCTCCCACTCGACAAGCGGTAGGTGTGGCTCGTTCCTCGCCACCCACCGCGTTGTCGGAAGAGGGTTGGCCCTTGTTGGCGTGAACTCGCTTGCGCGTCGGGCTTGTTCCCTTTTTGAGTCGTTCATTGCAGCGCCACCTTTTCTTTCGGCTTTGGTGGAGCCTTTGATTCTGGTAACGGCTTGTCGACTCGAAGCTGACCAGTGCCGGCAGTCTGCGTAATCAACTCGCCATCCTGAGTCACCACGATGCGACAGCGAACCGTATTGAATCTTCCAACACGAGCCTTTTCCGTCGCCGTGACTTTAAATTTCAACTCCGAAGCATCGGCCGCCAGATCCAGGGGCTCGCTGGAGGTGCCAGCCGGCAAGCCGACCAGTTCGACCTTCGTCGCTCCGGAATATTCCCGTTTACGTTTAATCCCGACAACCAGTTCGGCTTCCGCCCCCTGCTCCACACTCGTTTTGGCAAACTCGGTATCGAATAGCGAATCGGCGATGTCCAACGTAATCAGCTGGCTGGAGACTTCGTGATTTTTTCCCGCGTGACTGGCCGTCGCGAGTAACACGATCGGCGATGGCCCCATCGCAGCGTTATTGTTTGCGGTCGTATAAACATTGGCCGTGGTTTGCCCCTTCGGAATCGTGACACCATTGCGACAGGTGACACCGGGCGGATTGTAGATCGGGCGAACCGTAATCGGGGCATCGAACCCTTCGTCTCTTGTCGCGACGATCTTTAAATCAATCGAACCGTTACGAACCAGTGGCACTTTCGGCTGAACAACCTCAATTGAAAATGGCGACTCGTCCTTCACCGCAACCGCCAATCGATCCGCGTCGTGTCCCCAGATATCAACGGCGTTTTGACCCTGGACAAGAATCGCCCGCTGGTTGAAGTCGCCAATCACCGGCTTGTCCCCGGCCATGCCCTTCCCGCCGACAGTAACCAATTGGCCGCAGCGCGAAGCATCGGCCGCAACATTCAGCACGACGGGCACCTGATTGCGCCCCTTGGGCATCGTCGGGATGTTTGCAGTGACGCCGGCTGGCAGGTTGCCGAGCGTGACGTTGATGTCGCTGTCAAAGTGTTTCTTGTCGGCTTTGATCAGCACCGCCATGCGATTTCCACGAGGCAACGGGACCGTCGTCGGAACGCGAAACTGGCGATCCGGCGCTGCGAATCGCAGGCTGGGTTGGCGAAGTGTGGCCTCGATACGGTAGAGGAATTCGTCACCGCCTCGGTACAGCTGATCGCGAATGAAGACTGTATAGTCATCATCCGCCGGAGCCGTAAATTCAATCACGCTATCCGGCCCACCTGCGTCGTCATTGGATGCGATCGCCTTCGTACCATTCTGGCGAACCTGAATCCACGGATCTATCGGCGAACGAATCGGACGCCTGCCGAACGTGCGAATTTCGACGACCTGGCCCTTCTTCGCAGGGAAGCGGAACCAGTCGATATCGTTTGGCCCGTCCATCTTGCCGCAAAACGTGCCGGGCATCGAAACCACGGTAGCCGTTTTCGCGTTGTCGTTCGGTTCGGCTTCGATCGTGTTCTCGACGTCCATGATTCGCAGCGCATTGGGGCTGGGCGACATGCCCCGCTGTGAACTGGCAATCGCCTGAAATTCGGGCGCCGCAAAAAGTTGATGCGACGCTTTCGAAGGCAGCAAAATACTCTGGTCCCAGGGCGACCGTCCCGATTCATACCAGGTGACTCGTAGTTTTTCTCCGGGCTTGCCGCCCAATGGCCATGCAAACTGCGGCCTCGGAAAATCACCCGCATGCAAAACATAGCGGTAACGATTCGACCCGCGTCGCATGACATCACGAAGTTTCGCGACGTAGCGGCCCTTCTCCGGAGCCGTAAACCAGATGACGGGATCCTGACGAGTCAGCGAAACATCGTCCGTCTGCGCGACTTTCGCTCCATCGGGTCCCGTGATCGTGAGGATGGGATCGTCAAAGTCGCGTGAGATGCGAATACACGCGACTTCGAGATTTATCTTTTGTCCTTTTTCAAGTTCGAAAGCAAAGCAGTCTTCGTCCTCGGGCAGTAGCGCTCCCTCGATGCTCGCCGGCAGAGAAATTTCCTGCGGCTGATCCGCCGTGTTGGGCTCGTTCTCCAAAAGCAGCGGCAGCGAAGTCACCACCAGTGAGTGCATTTTGGTAATCCCGCGGCTGGTCACCAGTCGCAAGGTATGGATACCCGGCTGGCAGTCCGGGGCGACGCGAATATGAGCCACCGTGAGGTTGGGCTTTCGAGCCTCGAATTCAACCAGTTCAAGGCCCGGTCGGTAAAAAATAATGTCCTGCGGGTCGAAGAGGTCAGCGCCGAAAAGGTTTACCGCGAACGTGCCACCCTGCCTCAAGCTGACGGGCACAAGGTTGTTAATCGTTGGAGCCGCCATGGCTGGCGTTGCGACCGCGAAAATCGCAAGGCACAGGCGCGACCATAAGTCACGCATTGCGCTGCGGTTGGGGTTCGCGCTGTCATTGGGGTTCGCGCTGCGGATAGCTCTGGTTGCTTCGATGTGCATGATTCTCAACCTGCGACTTACGCAATGATCTCTTTCAGCACACGCCCGCCCTTCACAATCTCGATTGGCCGATTTCCAGCCGACATCAGTTCTTTCCCGGGATCGATCCCCAGCTGATGATAGATCGTTGCGGCGAGATCCGCAGGTGCGACCGGATCCAGTTCGGGCTCAGCCGCCGTCGCATTCGAGGCGCCATACGTCAGCCCGCGCTGAATGCCGCCGCCTGCCAGCATCACGCTGAAAACGCGAGGCCAGTGATCTCGCCCCGCATCCTGATTGATTTTTGGCGTGCGCCCGAACTCGCTCGTCACCATGACCAGCGTTTCAGCCAACCGACCCGACTCATCAAGATCACTGATGAGCGCGGTCAACGCCTGATCCAGCGGCGGAATCTCCCTGCGGGCATTCTTCGTTACCTGCCGGTGCATATCCCAACCACCATAAGTCAACGTGACCAGTCGCACGCCGGCCTCTACCAGTCGCCGGGCCAACAGCAGCCGCTGGCCCGCCGGGTTTCGCCCATAGCGATCCCTGACTTTCTTTTCTTCCTTGCCAATATTGAATGCTTCCCGCGCCTGAGGGGCATCCAGCAAATCGTAAGCGCGCTCGTAGAAAGTATTCATCGCCTGCACATTGTCGGCTGCGGCCGAGTCGCCGTAACCTTCGTTGACTTTCTTGAGCAACTCTCTCCGTTTGGCGAAACGTTCTGCCGAAACGCCGTCGGGCAGATTCAGGTCTCGAACCTTGAAATCGCCGCGCGCCGGGTCACTGCCAAGACTGAATGGAGCAAAGGCGGAACTGAGATAGCCGCTGCCCGCGAACTCGTTCGGCATGTTCGGGATGCAGACGTACGACGGCAAGTTGTTGCGCGGACCGAGTTCATGGCTGACCACACTTCCATAGCTTGGATAGCTTAGCGCCGGACTCGGTGGATACCCGGTAAACATGTGCTCGACGCCTCGCTCATGCGCAGCGTCCGTGTGACTCATCGAACGGATCACCGTCAGTTTGTCAGCGATCCCGGCCAACTGCTTCAGGCCGCTCGAAAAATGTTCACCCGTTTTCGTTTTGATGTGCCCAAAATCGCCGCGATACTCAAGCGGCGCGTACGGTTTGGGGTCGAACGTTTCCTGCTGTGGTGCACCGCCGGGCAGGAAAATGTGAATCACACTTTTCGCGGCGGGACCGGTGACTGCGTTCGGCGATCCGGCAGTGGACTCTGCCGACGCTTTTTGAAGAAAGAGCATGTCGGCGAGGCCAAGTCCAAGGCCGCCAACAAACCCACTGCCCACAAAGGACCGTCGACTTAAGCGATTCCCACGGCATGACATAACATGCGACTCCATGATGTATTGGAAGACAAGGCCTCCATTTTAGGTCATTCGCGGTGAAGCGTAACACCGCGAAAACCTTCAAAACCCAATTTCCCCGACTTTCTGACGCAAAATCGACGCATCAGCCCCAATGAACCAACCGAATCTGGCCGTACTAGCGCGAGCGACAGATGAAATGGAGGTTGTCGCAAGTGTCAGGTTCCCGCCGCCAATTCAGGAGCGTGATGTACGGGACGAACCAGAGAGCAATTGGCAGCATGATCCACGCCGAGGTGTTTTCAAAATTGAAAAGTTTCGGAACGGCAATCATCACGATCGCGAAAACAAACGAGACGGCGAGGTTGAGATATCCAGCTTGTCGTCGATTCATCGCTGCACCTTGCTCAAGAGAGGTATGAACTGGACATCGCCAGGTCTGCGGGATCAAGAAGCTTGTAGTGTGTGGCTCTACGCAGTCTCATCGTTGTCTTGCAGATTCGGAATTCGTGAGCAAATTCCATCCGGCAGTTTACGCAGCAGCCAGTTCGACTGAAGTGCCGGTGAGCGGTACCAAAAACGGTCCACTGCACAAATGGAATCGAACATGGCGCTGTCCAGCCGAGTTACTGATTTTTGGCGAGTTGCTCCAAACGGTCAAGTTGTTTCTGCATTTCTTCCAGTCGATGGAGGATCAGGATATGCGTTTTCTTCGCGTCGATACCCACAGGACTTTTGTCGTCGTGAATTTCAGCAGCGATCTTTTCGTAGGCATCTTTGTCGATGTTCATTTTCAGGCATCCGTTTGCAGGTTTCGGTTTGGTTTTCAATCACAGGATGACAAGAAAGAAACGCAAATTCGAGGGGAGAGAACTTCGCGATTCGTGAATGTCGTTTGGTGGCAATTGGAAAAGGACAAAGGTCTGAAACGAGCCAGGATGCTCCCAAAAAACACCATTCGTTTAGAAATGGCGGCACACACCCCATCAGAGGGGTTTTTCTGTGAAAGTTCTTGCGACAATGGGACCGTTTTCTTCTCCGGGTGAAAACCGGGATTTCGGCACGGAATTTGATCTGTGCTGTGCGACGCCGCTTGCAGCATTGCACGAAAGACCACGCGGAACTTGTCTGTAAACTCATCTACCTAATCCGAGGAAATTGAATGTTTCGAAAATCTGATTCGAGAACAGCCGTTGATATATCTGGTCAGCGGCTGAGTTTTGGTGTGGAGTCCCTGGAGGATCGGCTGATGTTGGCGGGCGACGTTCTGGCCGATTTGAACGCCGGAAATTTCATCGAGGTCACAAGCGCCATTGAAAATTCCGGTCTGGCGCTTTCCGCCATCGACGACGATCTTGACAATGGGATCGTGGTCTCGAACATCTTTGAAGATATTGTTGATGCAAACAGCGGGGATACGGCTGCATTTGTGGGCGGAGTCTCATTCGACTTGGTCGATCTTGATTTTTCGCCATTCGTGTTTGGCGCGGTACCTTTCAACCTTGTCGCTTCAGGCATCAACTATACCGATTCGGTGAGCGCATTGTCGTTTGATGCCGCCACTGGCGATGTGGTTGTTGCCGACGCCTCTCAACTCACTGGCGCAGAAAACGGCGTCGGCTTTTTCATGCTGTTTGAGGTTACCGATGCCGCTGGTGACACGACGTGCGTAGGACTTTCCGTTGTCACTATCGAAGATCTGCCGATCTTCATGGATCTCGTAGTCGATTCGCAGCCGTTTACTATCGACGATACAGCTCAGGATGGCGATGTCATTGGTGACCTGACTGTCGGTTCGAATATCGACGAAGGCTTTACGCTGACCAGTGTGAGCGACCAGGGAAATGCATTTTCGGTCGGTATCAGTGACGATAACCAGATTACACTTTCGGTGGACGACGCAAGTGATCTGGTCGGCGGAACGGTTGCTGAGGTGACCTATACCGTGACAGAGTTCAACGAGTCTTTCGGAGTCATTACCCGCAACGTGTTCTCAGCCGACATTACGGTATTGAGTACTCAACCGGTTACAGGTGTGTCACTTGACAACGGCGTTCTGAACATCATCGGCACGGACGGCAACGATGGAGTCTATGTCGCCGAGCACGGTAATCAGGCAGTCGTTTTCACTTCGTTTGCAGATCCGCAGTCGTTCGCGATCGCAGACATTGACAGTATCAATATTGATTTGCTTGATGGTCACGATTTTGCCCTCGTATCAAAATGGCTGACTATCGACGCAACCATCGATGGTGGTGATGGAAGCGACTTGCTTATCGGCGGATCTGGTGAAGACACGATCTTCGGCGGTGCAGGCAATGACCAGATCTACGGCCGCCAGGGTGCTGACAGCCTTGATGGTGAAGACGGAAATGACATCGTCAGCGGCGGTAGCGGAGATGATTCGCTGGTTGGTGGGATCGGATTCGATCTGCTGATCGGCGGCGGTGGAAATGACCTCATCGACGGAGATGATACTGAGGACGTGATCATTGATGATTACATTAACTTCAGTAACATCGCCGACGTCTACGCGTATCTTCTGAATCACTGGTACTAAACCAGGACGAGCATCAGACAGACGTATCGTCGCGGATATTCGAAAATGCCTTGCCGTCTCGGTGAGGCATTTTTTTCGTAACCGTTCACGTGGGCACGAGTCTGGCTCAATTTTTCGGCGGCAAACTGACTTGTTTCGCTCTACGGACAGACGCCGGAAATTTGTGCCTGACCCTCTCGAACCTGAGGAAACGTCAATATCCGTGAACGGTTACTTTTTTCGTTGGCCAGCGGTAAGCGGACGAGGCTACGAAATCTTCACAAATCTGAAATCTGAAATCTGAAATCTGAAATCTGAAATCTGAAATCTGAAATCTCAAATCGACACTCGCAACTCGACACTCGACACTCGACCCTCGACACTCAAATAAAAAAATGCCTCGCCGTTCCCTGGCGAGGCATTTTTTGCTTTCCGGTTTTGTTCATTCCTGATTGGGATGTCAGGTTGGAGGAATCCCTTGAGATTTATGACCGCGAGTGTTTCTGTTGCAGATTGCAGGCCGAACAGGAACGGCTCG
>CALHZT010000330.1 GCA_938040995.1 uncultured Pirellulaceae bacterium
CTGGCGGCGATGTAAAGCTCTTCTCGCCAATGGTTGGCAATGCGAACAACTTTGGTCGATTTTCTAGCGACGAAGTAAACCGCATGCTTCAAGCCAGAGAAGATTTCGCTTCTTTAGGCGAGGTGGTTGAAGCCGGTGAGAATATTCGCCCCTATGCCAAGCGCGACATCATATCTTCGAGTGCCACTGGGGGTGGAAGCCTTGTAAACGCTCTGGCAAATGACTTTGATGCCAACGGCGATTCTTTGAGTATCGCTAAGGCTGACACGGTCAGCTTCCAAGGCGGTCAAGTAGCTATCGAATCGGGCCAATTGCGGTATACACCTCCGGAAGACGCTAGTGCTGGAGATCGCGATTTCTTCCACTACACGGCAAATGATGGCAATGGTGGCGGCGATCGGCACGGAATGGTTGAAGTCAACCTTACGTAGCAAAAAGCACGGCCCAATTCTGGGCTTATGAAGGTTGCCAAATTCTAAGTTAATACCACCGGCGGAGCCGGTGGTATTAATCTCTGAATTCGAAGGGCCAGCCGACTTCACTTTTCTAACGCCACGGCGGGCCGGTCACGGCATGCAGCTTCGGGCGTACTTTGAGCATTTCGGAAACGACTCTCTTTTTCATACCCAACATAGCCTTGTTGAACAAAAGTGAAGCTCTTTGCGTGTTTGCGGCGTAGCAATACAACGGATACCAATATCGCTGACATAGTTCAGCTATGGCAACTTTGGCGACCGCAGAGTCTTCGTGAAAGTGCCATTTGACAGCGACACTTTACCGAGCCGTTTGGGCGCTCGCCCCGGATGTGCTGCAAGAACCGGGGCTAGCGCCCAATCGGCTCAAAGGTTCCCAAAAGCCAAACAAGCGCTGTCCAACTAGTCCTCAAAGCCCACCGTTTCATTTCAACTTTGCCATGCATCTAAACTTGTTTCGACTTTGTCGGCTTATCGCGGCGACTTCATTGATTACTGTTTCATTGATCACTTTTTCGGCTTTGTCAGGATCTGCTTCGGCCCAAATTGCTGGACCAGTTTCGGAAGGCCTCAAAGCGCACGCGCCGAAGAATTTTTACATCGGTGGGGTCGTTCACGGAGATACGAGCTTCAAAGACGCCGGTTACCGAGCCGTCGCCGAACGTGATTTCAATGCCGTGACGTCAACGACCTATTTGCCGTGGGGCGTCTGGGAAGACCACAAAAAGAATCCCGACTTTTCAAATTTCAATGCCGTTGCCGACTGGGCAGCCCAGCAAGGCATACAAGTCCACGGGCACGTGATGGTTTTTCCGTGGGCCAACGAGCAATCGGAATGGTGGAAACGGCTGCCGGACCGACTGGTTGAAAAGTACCTGAAACACTTTGTCGTTTCGGCGGCGCGCACCAGAGCCGGAAAGGTTTGGTCCTGGGATGTCGTCAACGAAGTCATGGCCGACGACAACGAAGCGATGGACGGAGACGGTTTGAGAACCAAGTACAAAGAGTATCAGGCAATGGGGCCCGGCTACGTGGACAAAGCGTTCTTCTGGGCCAACGCGACCGATCCCAATGCACGATTGATTCTCAACACAACTGGGTGCGAGCGAATTTGCGGCAAGTCCAATCGGCTGTACAACTACGCTTTGAAACTCAAATCTCGTGGTGTGCCGGTGCACGGGATCGGCTTTCAAACCCACTTCGTCGATGTGACTTCTGCCGGGCCCGACATCGCCAGCATGCGGCGGAACTTTCAACGGTTTGCTGACGCAGGGTTCGAAATTCACATCACCGAAGTCGATGTCTGTGCGATTCGCACCAAGCACCCAAGCCCCAATCGCCCCGGCGTTTCGACTCCCAACGATCAGCAACTGCACCGGCAACGAATTCACTTTGAACAAACGTTGCAGTTGGCGCTTTCGATGCCTGCGGTCAAAAGCTTCCTGCTTTGGGATTACGCGGACGATTATTCGTGGCTTCATAAAACAACAAGTCAGATTCACAACGTGCCCAAAGACACGTACACGTACCCGACTCCCTTTTGGGGAGGCAAGACGGTTCCGATGTTTCCCAAGCCCGCTTATGAGGGGATGCTCAACGTGATGCGATCGACTCCCAAGCTTCATCGGTGATATTAGAATGCTTGCCAGATTTTCAACCGCGAATGGACGCTCATAAACGCGAATACAAATGCTGGTTTCATTTGCGTCCATTGGCGTTTATTCGCGGTTCTATTCTTCAAAACTTGCTCTTCGCGTAAACATAGGATTACGCGGACGATTATTCGTGGCTTCACAAGACAACAAGTCAGATTCACAACGTGCCAAAAGACACGTACACGTACCCGACTACCTTTTGGGGCGGAAAAACAGTTCCAATGTTTCCCAAGCCCGCTTATGAGGGGATGCTCAACGCGATGCGATCGACTCCCAAGCTTCATCGGTGATTTTAGAATGCTTGCCAGATTTTCAACCGCGAATGGACGCCCATAAATGCGAATACAAATGCTGGTTTCATTTGCGTCCATTGGCGTTTATTCGCGGTTCTACTTCCTCTTCGCAATACTAAAATTGACTTCGACCGAGACTACATCCTTTCGCGTCTTCGAGGCCGACCGTGTGTGATTTCAAAACTTGCCCCTCGTGTAAACATGGGGCTAAACCCATCGCGTGCCAAAATGTCGTTTGAGCAATATTGGGCTTCAGGCGAATGGCGAGAGAGCCGCCGCTCGCATTAGATTAGCTTCAAGGACTCGTTGCCTCGCCCACTACCGGGCCAGACTACTCGGGCATCGGCGAGATCTGAGACATGCTCTGCAAGAACCGGGCGTTGGGGCGATCCCCTACTTTCACGACGAGGTTTTCTTTGACTCCATCGCGCATCACTACAAGATCCACGGAGCGGCCAATTTGCGTTTCTGCGATCTCACGAAATAGTTGCTCAGTCGTTTCGACGTCGGAACCATCCCACTTGACGATCACATCGTCCGCACGGATGCCGCCTTCGTAGGCTGGCGAAGTGTTTCCTTCGCTTGCAACGACCAGCTCAACCAGAGCGCCATTCGTCGAAGCCAATTGTTGGTCCTCCGCAATTTGAGGAGTCACCTTCGCCAGCTTGATGCCGAGCCACCCTCTCGCGACTTGACCATTCGTTTTGAGATCGTCGTAAATGCGTCTTGCCACATTGCTGGGAATCGCAAGGCTAATTCCCTGGAATGACGGGCCAACAATCATCGTGTTGATCCCGACGACTCGTCCTTCCGAATTGACCAATGGTCCGCCACTGTTGCCGGGATTCACCGCCGCGTCGGTCTGCAGGAAATCCTGATAAGCCGTACCGGCCCGGCTGCTACGGTTTTTTGCGCTGACGATGCCCGACGTAATACTATGCTGGAAACCGAACGGGCTTCCTACGGCCCAGACCAGAGCGCCCTCGTCCAGTTGATCGCTATCATCCCAACTGGCCGGCGTGAGTTCTTCGGCCTCGATCTTTAGAACGGCAAGATCTGTCAACTCATCGCTACCGATCGGGCTGGCCTCATACTGTCGACCGTCACTGAGCGTCACGACAATCCGGGTCGTATTCAGAATCACATGCAAATTGGTGACGATGAATCCGTCATCCGATACGATTACGCCAGAGCCCTGATTGTGCTCCTTGTTCATTCGAGCCATCATGCTCGCCGGATCGTCGAGTGACGGATCCGTTTGTTCGCTCGTCGCCTCGATATGAACCACGCTCGGAGCGACACGCTGAGACACCATTTGCGATGCCAGTGAAAGCTGGTTGAGCGGATTGGTATCCAGTGCTTCACCTGCCGATTCAAACTTGGCTCGCTGCTGCCCGCGCGTCACGGCATACTGGAGCTCTTCAAGAATCGACGGAACTACGAATCGCATCGCAAGCAGGACCGCGAGGACAAGCACCACCCGGCTGAGAAAAGGCACCATGCTTTCCGGCGTTCGATTGGGCTGGGCGGGAACTTTGTACATAGGAGCCATTCGCCTGGACAGTTGGTCATGACGCATCTCTGCAGCGTCCTGTAGCTCAACGTGCTTGTCGGATTCCGGTCGATTTGACTGATCAGTCATCGTTATTTTCAGCCCTTTCTTCGCGGACAAGAGAAGAGAGTCGTCCCGCCTCGTGCGACACGTCTCATTATACCCCAAAGGTGCTAAACGCTGAAAAGTCGATCTGTCTCCGGCATTTTCTTTTGTGTCAGGACGCCTGAAATCGCTTCCATGGCGTATTCCGGAGGCAATGTTGCAAATGTTGATCAAGAATTTTCGACCAATCGCAATCGAAGAAGATTGAGCGCCTGCTTGGCGCTCCGCTCCATCACAATGTCCGGGTGGCCAGCGAATCGCACCGCCACCGCCGTCGACTTTTCTGGCGACGCCATCCCCAGCCAGAGTTTCGCGTTCGGATCGCGGGTTCGTTCCATATCGATCGGGCCAACGGCCAACCCATAAGTCGCCGGGTTCTGCTCGCGCGCTTTTTCGGCTGCGTTTGCAATCATTCGCTCCAGCATTGGATCTGAATCCTCAAGCTTGCCGATATCCAGCTGCGATTGCGAAAGCACAAGCCCGCCGGAATAACACTGCCGGTCATGGTCGGCTTCTCGCAGCCACCGAGCTAACACACCCGGCGTACCCCACTCCACGGTTGTCACCGACTGGTTCTTCGCCGCGAGTTCACGAATCACCGCGTCCTGCACCTCATCATCCTCTTCGCCGTACACGAGATTGCCAAGGCAGTCGTGAATCATCGCAATCGTTGGCTGCATCGCCTGGCGACATTCGGCTTCGTCCTTGCCTTTGGCAGTAATTCGCAATGTGATCGTTGCCTTGTGAACCGTAATTCCAACCGACGGCTCGCGCCCACGTTCGATAAGATCCGGAAGCCGCCTTTCCATATCGCTTTCGCCAATCCCAAAGCACTTGATTCGGTGATGGATGATCACCTCGTTTGCCAGGCCCGCCTTTTTCAGTTCAGGACAAACGGAACCGTCCCACATCTCACGCATTTCGGCTGGCACGCCCGGCAGGCAAAAGATACGAGACGCATGGTTGTCGGTGGAAACTGACAGATCGATACCGGGTGCAGTTCCGTGTGGATTCGCCACAACGCGACTGCCTTCTGGAAACATGGCCTGAACCTGATTACGTTCGGGCATCTCCTTCCCACGACTTTCGAAGAGGCCGCGGATATGCTTCAACGAATCTTCGTCAAGTTGCAAAGGCCGCCCCGTTGCGTCACCCAGCGCCTGACGAGTCAAATCGTCTGCCGTCGGCCCGAGTCCGCCCGTGCAGATCACCACGTTGGCTCGACCAAGAGCGATGCGGAATGCATCACCCAGGCCCGTAAGATCATCGGAAACAGTCGTGTGAAATCCGACCGGAATGCCAACACTTCCCAGCTGTTGGCTGAGCCATGCGCTGTTGGTATCAACTCGCTGGCCGCTCGTCAGTTCATCGCCAATCGCCACTACTTCCGCTATCAATTTCACATCTCCCGGGTGCTTTGCCATCTCTGGCGATATAACGACGGCATCATAGCAGCTCAAAGCAGATTGGCGCCGGTGGCTCCGTCTGTTCGAAATATCAGCAATCATTTATCATCCGGCTTTGGCGAATGTTCATTCGGAGAGAACCGGGGCGACTATGAGTTGGGTAACGGGATTAGAACACTTTGTGCGAAATGACGAGCCGCTGGCTTCGCGGTGCTGGTTACGCTGTGGTGGTCCGGCTGCATTTTTCGCTGAACCAGCCACCATGGACGACCTCGTTGAACTTGTGAAGCGATGCGCGGCCGAGTCGCTTCCCGTTCGGTTGCTGGGAAACGGTTCGAACGTTTTGATCAAAAGTGCCGGTCTGGAGGGAGTCACCATCTCCCTGGACGCGCCGGCATTCGGCGCCGTTTCTGTCGACGGGAATTCGATAAAAGCGGGTGGCGGAGTCGCGTTGGCGCACGTCATTACCGCGGCAGCCGGCGCCGGCCTTGCCGGACTCGAGCAGTTGATCGGGATCCCGGGAACCGTTGGCGGGGCGCTGCATGGAAATTCTGGCGATCGCACGACGGACGTTGGTGACTGGGTCAGTCAGGTGACGGTTCTTGATCGAGCCGGCGAAGTCCGCACGCTGAGCAAGGAACAGATGACGTTTTCTTACCGTTCAAGCAGTGTGGACGAGCTAGCAATTCTCGACGCGACTTTTCAGCTGGAACCGGAATCCAATGATGAGTTGACTCGTCGCATGCAGAAGCTGTGGATCGTCAAACGAGCCAAACAGCCGACTGGAGAAAAAGCGACTGCCTGCCTGTTCAAAGATCCGATCGGGATGACGGCAGGTGAGACGATTGAGCAGGCTGGGCTGAAAACGGCTCGATCGGGCGGCGCGTCGCTGCTGGACCGCGACCCGAACTTCGTACTGCTCAGCCAGGATGCTAGCTCGGATGACGTGGTGAAGCTGCTGGACGATGTTCGCGAGCAGGTGTCTCAAAAACTCGGGGTCGAGCTGGAAACGGCCATTCAGATCTGGTAATTAACGGTCGCGCAAGGTTTACTTGGCTCGGCCTCCAGTCTTACAGTCGGTGATTCGGGTTGCCGAAGAAAGAAATGCAGGAATCCCTGCGCGCCGGGCGAATTCGCTCCGGTTGTTGGCCACGATCCGTTTTGGGCCCGGATCGAACGACACCAATTCGGCTCAACCTCACTCGATCAGTTTTCATCACATGGCCAGTCGCAAAAACGACGACATTCCAGGACTGCTTCAGCGATTGGTCGGGCAATCCGAATCGTCGGCTGTGCTGGTCGGCATTTCGATCCTGCTTGTCTGCCTTGCCGTTGGGACCTACACACTCTGGTCGCACTTCGGCGGTTATGTGATGGGCCAGCCGGAGTATCAGCTGACGGTCGAGTCGCTGGAAACGACGCCCCAACCGGCGTGGATTGCAACGACAGATGTCCGCGACGAGGCGGCGCGATCGGTCAATCTCTCGAGCCTGCATATTCGCCAGTCAGATGTCACTCTTCGGGTGGCTCAGGCGTTTTCGATGCATCCGTGGGTCCGAAAAGTCGTCCATGTCAGCAAACGCTATCCAGCGCGAATCATCGTCCAGCTGGACTATCGACAACCCGTGGCGATGGTCGAAGTTTCCAATGGATGGTTGCCGATCGATGCAGAAGGCGTGCTGCTTCCAACCAACGACTTTGGCCCCGAAGCAACACGCCAGTATATGCGGATCGCGGCAGGCGAGTCGCAACCGGTAAGCAGTGTGGCAGGGACTTCCTGGGGTGATGATCGAGTCATCGAGGCAGCGAGCGTCGCAGCGTATTTGCAGCCGTACGCCAACGAATTGAAGTTGCGAGAAATCATCGCATATCGAGGCAAGAACGATATCCGTGGTCGAGCGAGCTACGATTTCCTCGTGATGACCGAGCAGGATACGTCGATCATCTGGGGCCACGCGCCTTCGCGTGAACGGTCGGGGGAACCAGTCGCCGAGCAGAAGCTAACGCGATTGAGGCAATTTGCAGCAGAGCAGGGGAGTCTGGACGTGCTTCAACCAGGCCAAACCATCGACTTGCGAAACGCAGTTCGTCTGGATGTTGCCGCGTTGCCAGAAGATCTGAAATAGCCGACCACTCGGGAATTACCGGTCGCTCTCGGTGCCGCCCTCACAGGTTCGCGTGGTTTCGCTACGATAGGTTTTCGGTAAACCATCTCGCCCTGTGGAACACCCATGGCTATCGCGCTCGAAGCATTCTGTATCGTTGTTCGAATCTCGGGACTTGAACCGCTGGGCGGTCTCGAGGGCTTTCAGGCCCTGGCGATCAACGGCACATTTTGTCATGACGAAGATCTGGCGAGATACTCATTTATGGATCGCAGTGACGCGGTCGGGTTCATCGGTGATCTGCAACTGCGTGGTTTGCACGCGTCGGATGATCCGTCCACAGATCTCGTGTTGGTCGATGCATTTGACGGAAACGCACAGCCACTTTGCGACTGGTTCCAGATGGCTGAGTACAAAAAGTCGCGTATCGGGTGGTTAACGGGCTCAGAACCTGAAACGATATCTGCACCTCAGGGCTGGAACCCGGAGGCAGAATCGCGAATTTACCGAATGAGCAATGAAGAGGCGGCAAAGCGGCTGAAGTTCCTGCGTCGCGAGAATAACGTGGAAGTTTTTCTGGACACCGAGACCGGAGAAGAGCTCTTTGTCGGACGTACCGGGTTGCCGTTAGACCAGATGTTTGAAGAGGCCCGCGATTTCGTTTTTGACAACCTCCGTCAACCTGGCGAACCGGTTTCCTGTGATGATGTCCAGCCAGAGTTTCGTCGCGTGATTGAGATGCTCCAGATTTTTACGGAAAGGCGTCCGCAGGTCTGGGCCGGGTTCTGGTTGCTCGGAAAAGCCTGGCATGCAATTGGCGACTCGCAAAGAGGCTACGAGCTTCTTCAACGCGCGCATGAACTTGAGAAAACCAATACCGCCATCACCAAAGAGCTTGCGGGAATTTGCCTGGAACTTGGTCACTCGAAGGAAGCCGTCGTGTATGCGGAAGCCGCGGTTGCTGAGGTCCCCGACGATAGCGATTTGATAGGCAATCTTGCGCTTGCCTATCTGTTTGACGGAAGACTGACAGAGGCGATCAACACAGCAGCCGCCGCCGTGCGAGCTTCACCCGACGATCCTGTAAACCAGGCGGTCCACAAAACGGTTAACGAAGTCCGATTGGGCAGGCGGCCGCAGCCCAAACGCCTGGTTGACCTTGGCTAGACCATCGACCGACTCGTGATTTGCCGCCAAAGCCGTCCCTGCAGGCAGGCCACAGAAAGAACAGGTGGGGCAAATCTGTTTTGCACTACGATTGCGGAGAAGGGTGCGCGAAGATCATTCGATCGTACGGGAGTTGAAATTACTTGGGCGGTAGAGTTTCGCCAGATTCAAGCGGTGCTTCTACAGACTCGCGAGCCGCTTCAGCCTGCATTTCCTGAAACAGTTCTTCACGAACGACTGGCATCTCGGCTGGAGCTTCGATCCCCAAACGCACGCCACCACCAGTGATTCGCACGACGGTGATAAACACACCGTCTCCGATGCGAATTCGCTCACCTACTTTGCGGCTAAGAACCAACATGATTTAGTGAATCATCCCTGATTAGGAAACAATGGAGGCAGATATGGTTCTCCCTCACTGTTGTTGGTTTAACAGAATGCTCCCCCATTGACAACTAACCGGATTCGCGAACAGAAGCCCTATCAGCAATAACCACACCTCTCAGAGTCAAGGCAGGCAAAATGGGCAGTGAAACTGCCCGAAATTTTCCCTCGAATGGCGGAAACACCGAAACCACGGCCTCCACCCAAAGGAGCCGCAGGGTAGACCATACTGCCTTTTTAGAACGTTTCGCGGACCAGGGCACTGACCGCCTTGAACTCTTTCGAATCCGACGCTTCGCACCATTCGAACATCACCGATTCGGTCGTCGTCAGAAACGCTCCCGCGAGTTCCATCCGGCGAATCGCGGTTTGATGGTCGAGAGAAAACCTCGATCCAATGGCGTCAACGACCACGTAGATTTCGAAGCCAGCGGTGAGAAGATCGAGGGCCGTTTGCATTACACAAACATGCGACTCGATACCAGCGATCACAATCTTTCGTCGCCCTTCCGACATCAACTTGCCAAACAGTTCCTCACACTCCCCACAACTGAAGCGGGTCTTGGCCTGTGCCGTTTGCAACCGTTCCGCCAATTCAGGAACCGTCCCGCCGAGCCCCTTTGGATACTGCTCCGTAGCGAGAACCGGAATCGCAAAAATATCGGCGGCGTCTACCAATCGTCGATTGTTCCAAACAAGCCGCTGGTTGTCTTCGATCAAGCCAACCAGTTTCGTCTGCACATCGACGATTAGCAGCGCGGAATCGTCTCTCCCAAGCAGCAAAGGGCTTCGCGGTAGTCCCGTGCAGCTCGCAGCATTCCCGCCCTCGTTGTTTTGATCGTCTTGGTCTTCTTGATTCGAACTCATACCACACGGCTTTCTGTGAACATCATCATCCAACAAGCGACTTCTTTAAACGATACGATTGCGGCTTGAACTGCCAGCTTTGTTGGTGAGCACTCGCATCCCATTGAAGATAACGAGAAGGCTCGCACCGACATCAGCCACAATTGCCATCCACATCGTAGCCAATCCCATTGCCGCGAGAACCAGTACGAACAATTTGATGCCGATCGCAAACGCGATATTTTGCCAAAGAATCTGGTGTGTTCGTCGCGACAGACGAATCAAATCGCTCACCTTACCAAGTCGCGGAGCCAGCAGGACCACATCGGCAGATTGCAAAGCAAGGTCGCTCACATTGTTCTCGATCGCGATCCCGACATCCGCGGCGGCCAACGCCGGACTGTCATTTACACCGTCGCCGATTATGATGACTCTGCTACCTTTGGCTCGCATCTCCCGCAGCGATTCAAATTTCTCCGCGGGCAATAAACCGCCGATCGCATCATCAATCCCAACCTGGCTGGCGACCTGCTCGACCACGGAAGGCTGATCGCCGCTTAACATTTGTATCGACTTGATCCCCAGCTCTCGCCATTCCAGCACGGCGGCTTTCGCTCCCTCGCGTGGCACATCCGTCACCAACAAGGCGCCAAGCGGACGCGACTCGGTAGCGACGAGCAACAGCGAACCAGCGTTTGTGCCTGACCGGCCATCGGTCTGTTCCGCGACTTCCGCATAGTACGACTTGATATCTTCGCAGCCAGTCCATGCGAGATTTTCGAACAGAGACGCATTTCCGATCGCCGCTGGCTGTTCGTTCCATTTGCCAACAACACCGCCGCCCACGATCGTCGTCACTTCGCTGGCGGCAACTTGCTCGACACCCGCCGCGTTCGCCGCTGACTTGATCGCTACCGCCAGCGGATGTTCGCTGTGCATTTCAAGGGCCGCCGCACACGCAAGCAGTTCTTCTTTCGTCACGCCGCTCGCACACCACACATCCGAAACCGTCGGCCGCCCCTCCGTGATCGTGCCCGTCTTGTCCACAATCATCGAGTCGGCTTGCCCAGCCAACTCCAGAAAGTCACCACCTTTCACGAGAATTCCATTCCTGGTGGCTTCGTGCAATCCGCAAACGATCGTCACCGGCGTCGAAATCACCAATGCACAGGGACAGGCAATCACGAGCAGCACCAACCCGCGATGAAACCACGTTGCAAAATGGACGCCGAGCGGTTGCGCCCAAAGTAGAGAGATCATTATCGGCGCAACGACGCCAATCAGGCAGGCCAGCGCGATAATTGACGGCGTATAGATACGAGCGAAGCGGTCTACAAATCGCTCTGTCGGCGAAGTCGAACTTCTCGCCTGATCGACCAGCTTGGCGACTCCAGCCAACGTGCTGTCGTGGGCGCAGCTTGTCGCTCTCACCAACAAAGGTGCTTCGCCATTGAGCGTCCCGGCAAAGACGCCATCGCCGACGGTTTTTGCGGCTGGCTTGCTCTCTCCCGTAATCGACGATTGATCCACCGACCCCGACCCATCGATGACTTTCCCGTCGGCGGCAATTCGTTCGCCCGGCCGAACAACGATGACATCTCCTTTGTGGACATGGAGACAATCAACATCATCCATGTCCTCGTCCACTAATCCACCAAGCGTAGGCTGCCTGGATTGAACCCCCGAATCCGACGAAGGTTTCTTGATGACTCGAGCCCGTTGCGGCATCAAGCCGACAAGCGACGCGACCGCTTTTTTGGCTCGCCCCACACTATACGATTCCAACCAGATCGAAACGCCGAAGAGCAACATCGCGACGGCGGCTTCGAAATACTCCCCGAGGGCAATCGCGCCACTCGCAGCGATCACCATCAGCGTATTCATGTCGATGCGGGAAAACCTGGCAGATTTCCAGGCCGCCAACCCCACATGCCAACCCGAAACGAGCGTCGACGCGACTCCCAAACACCACGCCAAACTTGAGAGACTCGCCAACCACGCGAAAAACGCCAAGGCAAGCAAAACGGTCCCAGCGATGATTGCGGCTTTGCGTGAAAACAGTGGATTGAAAGCTGTCGCGGTCGAACCGGATCCATTCGCGCTCGCGGGGTCGATCGCAGGAAACCCAACGTCACGCAAACGATCCGCCACCATATCCTGCGTCGCATGGTCGGCATCAAGATCCACCGTCAGTACGCGACTAAGATAGTCGGCTCGCGGATTCTCGACGCCCGGCAGTTCATTGACGGCTTGCGCAATCACACGAAACTCCTCCGCGCAATCCATCGCGGGGATTTCAAATCGCACAGCTGTCGTCGTCGAAGCCGTCATTTACAGAACCGTCAAAACACGCAATCAGTTCCAGTGGAAACGCTGCCAGCATTAACATCGACAAATTATACGGAGGTGTCCACAACCAGTCTGCGCAGGTATTGCGGCTTCCCGACGAGCCGGACGTCAACGCCCCTGTTCTGCACGGATTAATTCAGCAAAAATGGAATCTGAATATCCATGACTTCGTAGACAGAGACTCCTATGAGTTTTGACATCAGCAAAATCAAGATCCGGTCAACGACCATACTTAGCGTCCGGCACAAGGGCGTGGTCGCCATCGGCGGTGATGGCCAGGTCACGATGAACACGACCGTCATGAAGGCGGACAGTCGCAAGATTCGCCCGTTACTTGACGGGAATGTCCTTTGCGGATTCGCTGGAGGCGGCGCGGATGCGATGTCCCTTCTCGATCGTTTCGAAGCGGTGCTCAAGGACCATCCGAAGAATATGCCGCGAGCCGCCATTGAGCTCGCCAAAGCCTGGAGAACGGATCGCGTGCTTCGGCGTCTTGAGGCGTTGCTTGCCGTCGTGGACGCAAACAATACACTGCTGATCAGCGGAACTGGTGATGTCATCCAGCCCGATGGGGATGTTCTCGGAATCGGATCGGGTGGACAGTATGCCGTCGCGGCGGCCAGGGCACTGCTGCAACACTCGGAGCTTTCAGCCGTCGAGATTGTGCGCAAGTCGCTGGAGATCGCATCGGAAATCGACATCTACACGAACAACAATATCGTGGTTGAAGAACTGAAGAGCACCAAATAGCCATGTCGGAATTGACCAGCAAAAGCGATTCGCCGTCCATCGAACTGACTCCACGCGAGATCGTTGAACATCTCGACCGTTATATCGTCGGCCAGGCCGACGCGAAGCGGTCCGTTGCCATCGCGATCCGAAATCGGTGGCGTCGTCAGCACCTCCCTGACGACATGCGCTCCGAAGTCGCGCCCAAAAACATCCTGATGATGGGGCCTACCGGTGTTGGCAAAACCGAAATCGCCCGGCGGCTTGCCAAAATGACCGGTGCACCGTTCATCAAGGTCGAAGCCACCAAGTACACCGAAGTCGGCTATTACGGCCGCGACGTCGAGAGTATGGTGCGCGAGCTTGTCGAAAACGCGATTACAATCGTTCGCGAAACCGAACTGAAGAATGTGGAAACGGCGGCACATGAGCGAGTCGAAGAGATGCTGCTGGACTTGTTGGCTCCACCGCCGATGACGGTCGAAGTCGGCCCGGAAACGAATACGGCCGAGCATTACCAGATGACTCGGGAGAAGATGAAGGCGATGTTGCGAGCCGGCGAGATGGAGGAGCGAAACGTCGAAATCAGTGTGGAGCAGAAAGGCGCCATGCCCATGATGATGGGCGGAGCCGGCCTTGATCACATGGATGTGGACATTTCGTCCATGTTTGAGAAATTCATGCCAAAGTCGCAAGTGCGTCGCAGCGTGACGGTCAAAGAGGCACGACGCATTCTCTTCGAATCGCAATGCGAAGCGATGGTCGATCAGGAGAAGATCAACTCCGGCGCAATTGATCTCGCGCAGAATCTCGGGATCATCTTCCTGGATGAGATCGACAAGGTAATTGCCAGTGACGGCAAAGGAGCCGACGTTTCGCGTCAAGGCGTCCAACGCGACTTGCTACCGATCGTTGAAGGGACAACGGTTCAGACTCGATACGGTTACGTCAACACAAGCCACATTTTGTTCATCGCGGCGGGTGCTTTTCATCGGGCCCAAGCCAGCGAACTGATGCCCGAACTTCAGGGCCGCTTTCCAATCCGCGTCGAACTCAAGGACTTGACCAAAGACGACTTTGTCCGAATTCTTAAAGAACCGAAGAACTCCCTGACAAAACAGTACACCGCGTTGATGCGAACTGAGGGCGTTGAGCTGACATTTGGCGACGATGCGGTAGAATCACTCGCGTCCTATGCATTTAAGGTCAATCAGACGACCCAGAATATTGGCGCCCGGCGGCTGTACACGATCCTCGAAAAGCTGCTTGAAGAGCTCAGCTTCGAAGCGCCCGACATGAAGATGGGCAGCGTGGCCGTAAATGCAGGGTATGTGGAATCAAAGCTCGAAACAATTACTGACGACGAAGACCTCAGTCGCTTCATTCTTTGATCTTCACCGGTGCGTACTTTCAACGGTGCGTGGTTGCGCGCAACTATATGGCACTCATCGAAAGCGATGGCTTCGTTCGCTTCGACAAGCTACGCATCGACTTCCGCTGTTTGCGACGCTCAGCCTTTTGAGCTTCTTCGTCACGTCCATGAGCCGTAATGCGGTCGTACTCGTCATTGACAGATGCGATTTCCCGATCAAACGGCATCAACTGAGCCCGGATCGTGCGAATGAGAGCCTTCTCGGCCTCTTCGACTGTCGCGCCGGTTGATTTCAGCTTGCCCTTGCGGACCAGGTACCGAAGGCGGGTTTCTGCTTTTCGTGCAATAAGTTCAGCCAGGTCGAGGTGACCTTGTTCATGATCCAGCAGTTTCGTGTCAGCGGACTCACGCATCCAGGACCGATCTGGTAGCTGTTCCCCGCAACAAACGACTGTCGTACAAGTCAACACAAATGCATCATCGTTAGCCGTTGTTCGAAACTTGTATCCATAGTGCAGCCGTGTATACACAACCGCATCCAGGGTGCTGTTAAGGGGCACGTTGGCTTTGAAATGCTCGCGTTTCAACGGACCATCACTGTGTTTACGGCCCGGTGTTTCAGCAACAACAGAACAGCATGACAGAATGACGAACCCGAGAAGGGCACAAATCCTTTTGTGGTTCAAACGGACCTCAATGTCTCTTACGTTGCTTCGACTCTTTCAAAGCAACAAGAATTGTTAGGTGGGATACTTCTGGGGAAGGAATGGCCATGCCATTGAGCGTGGCAGTCTAACTGGCGATATGGCAGGCCGGTAGTCAGCCGTCAGGCTAATACGGGTATTTACCTACTCCAGGAATCGTTTCTTGATCGTTATTAAGGGATCGCTCGATCAATTAGTGTCGAATCTTCGCTCATGTCAACTCACTTGACGGCCTATGGCCGTCTTCCCCGCGAACGCGGGGACGCACTTGAAGCGTGTTAACGCTCAATGACTTTTTCTTCATCAAAAAGCCAATCCGATGCAATGGATTCCCGCCTGCGCGGGAAAGACGGAGGAATCTTCGCTCATGACGACTCAATTGACGGCCTATGGCCGTCTTCCCCGCGAACGCGGGGACCCACTCGCAGCGTATTCACGCTCAACGTCTTTCCCTGCATCAAAAAACCAATCCGACTCAATGGATTCCCGCCTGCGCGGGCAAGACGGAGGAATCTCCGTTCCCGCTCGCCCCACGCAACCCTCCTCCGACGCAGTGGTGGCATGCGAAGAATGAGCAGGGCATACCACGCGTCGCGTGAGGAGGGTCGGAGCCTAAGCGACGGGGAGGAGCGGCCAAACGCGTCGATGTATCTGCAACAATTTGCACCGTTCTGGAACAACTCAAAACTATTGGCAAGGCCAACTTTACAACACCCCAGCGGAGGCCAACCTTGATTCTGTCCGAGTCAATTAGTAGCGGCTACGTTGGTAGCGACCGCTGCCGTACCAGTTATAGTTTCCCGGGAAGTAGTTGCCGCGCCCACCATTTTGAAGATATCGGTTTGGGTAATAGTCGTAGTAGCGTGGAACTTGAATTCGGACCGTCCGGTTCACATTCACCGTTGGACCTCGACCATAATACCCGCCTTTGTAGCCACCACCTCCATAGTAACCACCTTGGTACCCGCCACCTCCGTAGTAACCACCCTGGTAACCGCCGCCTCCGTAGTATCCACCGCTGTAGTTCTGAGCTTCAGATTGCGACGTAGCGAATCCGAAAATGATCAAGGCGATTAGTGCCCCGACCGTTTTGATTCTTCTTGAGTTGGAGGCGTTCGTCATTGCTTTGCTCCTGATGAAGTGCGTTAACTACTAAAACGTTTTTCACATTCCCGCAACCTGGGATTCCGATCTCGTTTCATGAAAAGTTCGCAACCTCGGAGGCTCATGCTCCGATTGTGCCGCGACAACAATCTGCAAAAAGCTGTAATGTGGTCCCTTTCGAAGTCCCGATTTTCCAACCTTCACCGGGCGGAATTTTGCCAACGTGAATGGCTCGATATGTTCTCTATCGAAAACAAAATCAAAAGAGTCATCAAAAGAACCTACAGAAGCAAATTGTATGCCGTCAAAGTGGCTGAATGTTGCGCAGTCGTTTTTGAAATGTATTTCAAGTACATTACATTTCTTCGAACTCAGTTTGACGACAGACCGAATCAAAATGAAACGGGATGAACATGGATTTCCTTCGGAAATTGTTTGGCGCTCTACTGCGAAAGCGCTCACTCGAAGATCTTCTTGCAGAAGCCGAACAAGGCATTCAACTCAAGCGAATCCTTGATACAAAACAGCTGACTTTCATTGGCATCGGAGCCATCATCGGCACCGGCATTTTCGTGTTGATTGGCGAAGTCGCGAAAGAAACGGCGGGGCCCGCAGTCATTCTGTCCTTTGTGTTCGCGGGGATGCTGTGTGTGCTCGCCGCGTTATGCTACGCCGAGTTTGCGAGTATGGCTCCCGTTGAAGGTTCGGCTTACACGTATGGATACTGCACCCTCGGCGAGTTTTTTGCATGGATTATTGCGTGGGATCTCGTGCTCGAATATGCGGTCGCAGCGTCGGCAGTGGCCAGCGGCTGGAGCCACTATTTTCAGGATTTCCTCAAGCAGATTGCCGGCTGGACGGGAATCGAGGCGCTGGTAGTGCCGGGCAAGTTTGGAGATGCTCCGTTGGACTACAACCCGGAGATCGGAAAGATTGTGCCGAGTGGTAACTATTGCGACTTGCCAGCAATCATGATCGTCTTCATCCTCACGATTTTTCTTGTCAGGGGAATTCAGGAAAGCGCTCGCATCAACAATCTGATGGTGTATGTAAAGCTGATTGTTGTCGCGTTGGTCATCGGAGTCGGCGTCTTTTACATAAACCCGGACAACTGGACCCCATTCGCGCCGTACGGCTACGGTGGTTTCGCGTTTTTTGGCGATACGATCTGGGGGCAATCCGACGCCGGAGGCAAACCGCTGGGTGCTCTCGCGGGAGCCGCCATTATCTTTTTTGCGTTCGTGGGATTTGATAGCGTGTCGGCTCATTCAGCCGAAGCCAGCAATCCGGAACGAGATGTCCCTCGAGCCATCATCTACTCATTGCTGATTTGCACCGTACTATACATCATCGTAGGTGGTGTGTTGACGGGAATGGTCAACTACAAAGATCTGGACAACGGGGCTCCGGTTTCCGATGCATTTGGACAAGTCGGTTTGCCAAAGATGCAATTTATTATCAGCATCGGAGCGATCGCCGGAATGACCTCCGTCATGCTCGTCATGATGCTGACTCAGCCTCGTATTCTCCTGGCACTCGCGCGTGACGGCCTGATTCCCAAGTGGCCCTTCGGTGTAATTCACCAGTCGTGGAGAACGCCCTGGATCTCGTCAATCATCACCGGCCTCTTCGTCGCATTCCTGGCGGGTATGTTGCCGCTTTCAATCCTTGCCGATCTCGTTAGCATCGGCACGCTCCTCGCGTTCGCCATCGTTTGCAGCGCTGTCTTGATCATGCGTTACGCCGATCCTGATGCCAAACGCCCATTCAAGACTCCTCTGTTTCCGTTTGTTCCTATCGGCGGCATTATCGGCTGCCTGATCCTGATGTTCTCGCTGTCGCGTGACAACTGGATTCGACTACTCGTCTGGCTAAGCTTGGGGATGGTAATCTACTTTGGTTACGGATTCTGGCACAGCAAAGAAGGAAAGCGACAGGCCAAGGCCACTCAGGAATAGAGGCGGCGGTACGCAGCCCGTAATGCGAGTTCGCTGCGACATGCGTTTTCGCCTGGGAGCGAAGCCGCTTGTGGAATTAGAGCGCATTCAACTCTCGTGTAGCGTCATTTCGTCTCTCTCGGTTGGGATTCACGCCGCCCGAGACGCTACACGTCCGTCGGAAACCGGCTATTGTTTTTCAGCTTCGATTCGAACCATCGTCAGCTTCTTTTCGTTGGCATTCAGCTCGAATTTGAATCGAGACAAAAAGGACATGCCTAACAAAGTGGCCGCATTCTTTGCCTCGGGGCCCATCACCACACAATCAACCTGTTCGGCTGAAAAAGAGCCGACGCGTACTGTTGCCAGCTTGATGAGATGGCCGGTCACACGCGATCCGTCGGCAACCACCATAGGGATTTTCTGAGCGTCTGCTGGAATTTTGACTCCAAGCTCAATCGCATTGTTGCTGGAAAGCAGGATCAGGTCCGCCCCGGTATCGAATACCATTTTCAAGGGCTTGCCATTAATAGACGCCATGACCTGAAATGAGTTCGAGCCGTCACCCTCAAGAGGAATCGATTCGGAGTGAACCGTCTCGGCAATCAATTCAAGTTTCTTCCTCGCTCGTGCGAGCGATCGCGACTCACCCAATGTCACCGAATGGCCAGTCGCCTTTTCAATATCGCCCAGTAGCTGCTGGAAATCGGCGTCGCTTGCCAGTTCGGTCGCTTTCTCCCTGATTGCGCGGGAAAGACTCTGAAGATCAACAATCTTCTGAATGTAAATTTCCCGTTGCTTCCCAAGCTCAGATTTCTGTCGGGCCATTTCACCATCGAGATTTTCCAGATCTGATCGCATAATGCGAAGTCGATCGACATTGGCATTGTTCGCGCTCACCAGCTTGTTGTAATCGCGATGAGTCCTCGACAGTTCGGACAGGCGTGCGTTCACCTCGACATTGGTGGCCATGATATCCCGCATTGTCTGTCGACCGGCAGCGCGATCTTCTTCGAGACGCTTGATGGACGCTTCTGCTTCACGCAGTCGTTTCACATCTTTGCGTGTGGAAGCGATCTTGCGTGACATTTCACCAGTACTCGTATGAGTGAGTTCTCCAGAAGTAATCTTGAAGTCATACTCGGCAAGTCGTTGACGCAGTTCCTTGTCCAGTCGAATCGCTGAACCGGACGTAAGTTTCTTTACGTAGCTTTGATCTGCACTGGAGAGTTTGTCCAAAGACACTTTGACAATTTTGTCGCCGTCTTTATTTGAGGTTCGCAAGTGAACGGTAGAGTCGACGACTTTGACGAAAGTCGCTTTGAGACTTTTCCCTTCCGAGTTTTTCCAGGTGCGAACCTCCTGTGCCGTGACATTCGACGAGGAAAAGACAAGGGAGACCGCGAATACGCAGATCAATGTGAAGACAGGGCGACGGTAGCGTGATGCACAGTTCATGTCTCCATTGTAGTTTCACAAATCCGATCGCCAATCGGTCATTCTGTGTCCTGTGTTTGTTGGCAACAGCAAGGAAAACGAGGACATCAAGGACATCGACTGGGCCAGGTCCATTTAGAATTTAGGAAACGGCGAAAACTCGCT
>CALHZT010000331.1 GCA_938040995.1 uncultured Pirellulaceae bacterium
TCTGGCTGAGCTTGGCCTCGCGACGAAGGTTTACTTTGTGACTCGTGATGCTCAGGCCGTTACCGAGAACGACAAAACGACTCGTCCGCTCTCGTCCGCGATTTTCGGCATGGCCCGAGTCGCATACAACGAGAATCCCGAAGTTCGTTGGCGAACGATTGACCTCGATGTTGCACCTGCGGACAGCGACGCTGCCAACATTTGCGATGAACTGGTAAATTCCGATAGCGAACCCGAAGTCGCCTACCGTAATGTTGGTGGAACTTCGACGCGAATGCTCAAGCGAATTCAGCGCATTCGTGCGACGGAATTCCCACGTCGTCTGAAGAATGCGATCCAGCCGGACGGAACGGTCACGCCGTACCACTTGCAGATCGAAACGCCAGGCATTCTGTCCAATCTTTCGCTCGACGAAACGCGTCGCCGCGAACCAGGGCCGGGCGAAGTCGAAGCGACAGTGGTCGCAGCGGGCATTAACTTCCGTAACGTCATGAAGGCGTTGGGAATGCCGATCGGGAATACGATCGCGTTCCCTGGCTATGGCGAAGATTTTGCCGGGACCGTTTTACGAGTCGGCGAAGGCGTGACGCACCTCAAGCCCGGTGACAATATCCTCGGCATGGGTGCCGGCACGTTCCGCGGCTATGTAACGACGGACGCGCGAGCCGTGTTCAAAAAACCGGACGCGATCTCGTTCGCCGATGCGGCGACGATTCCAACCGTGTTCTCGACGTCGTATTACGCGCTCGTCTCGCTCGCACGAATGCGGAAGGGCGAGAAAGTCCTGATTCACGCGGGAACGGGTGGAGTCGGTCAGGCGGCAATTCAGATCGCGAAAGAACTCGGACTCGAGATTTTCGCAACGGCGGGAACGCCAGAGAAGCGACAATTGCTGAAGGACCTGGGAGCGGATCACGCGATGCACTCGCGGACACTCGACTTTGTTGATGATGTGATGCGAATCACGGATGGCAAGGGAGTCGATTGTGTTCTCAACTCACTCGCCGGCGACTTTATCGGAAAGAGTCTTTCCGTCCTCGCACCGTTTGGTCGCTTTGTCGAAATTGGCAAAGTCGACATTCACAACAACACCAAGATTGGCATGGAGCTGCTGAAGAACAACATCAGCTACTTCATGTTCGATCTGATTGAATACATCGTGCAGCGAACGGATCACATTGCCGAGATGTTCGTGGAGCTGGGTGCCAAGTTTGAGGACGGCACATTCAAACCGCTTACGCATACCGACTTCCCGATTACGAAGGTCGAAGAAGCCTATCGCTTTATGGCTCAAGGGAAGCACGTTGGCAAAAACGTTTTGACCTTCGATGTCGATGAGATTCCGATCGGAACTTGCAATGAAGACGGGTATCTCTTCCGCAAGGATGGTAGCTATCTGATCACCGGCGGTGCTTCAGGTTTCGGCTTGGAGGTTGCGAAGTGGATGGCGATGCACGGGGCAGGGCACATCGTGCTGATGTCGCGTAGCGGGCCTCGCGATGACGAATCCAGGGCTGGCGTCGAAAAGATCAAGTCGTTTGGTGCAACGGTCACGGACGCTCGTGGCGATGTTACCAAGCTGGAAGATGTTCAGCGGATTGTCGATGAAGTCGCCGGTGGAGATCATCCGCCGCTCGTTGGCGTTATCCACGGTGCGATGGTCCTGCGGGATGAGTTTATCGCGGATCTCGACGAGTCGTTGTTCACGACGGTTCTTCGCCCGAAGATGAACGGCGCGTGGCATCTGCACACGGCGACAAAAGGCTTGCCGCTGGAGCACTTTATCTGCTTCTCGTCGTTCTCCGCTGTGATTGGTGCTCCGAAGCAGTCGAATTACAACGCGGGCAATGTGTTCCTCGAAGGCTTGGCGCATCATCGTCGCAGCCTTGGGCTGGCAGCACTCACGATTAACTGGGGTGCTTTGTCGGGAGCCGGATTTGTCGCCCGCAACGAGAAAACGGCGGCTTATCTCGACGCGATCGGTATGAAGTCGATCAACATCGAAGAAGCATTGCGAGTGATTCGCCGCATGTTGCAGCACGAGTCGCCACAGGTGTTGGCTTCACGAGCCGACTGGCGGCTGTGGAACAAGGCGATCGCCTACGTTGGCGAATCGAACACGTTCGAATCAGTCACGAAAGAGCAGGGCGACGAAGCCGCCGGTGGCTCGATCGGGCCGCGCGTGATGGCTGCGGCCCCGGAAGCACGCGCCCCAATGATTCAGGACTTCATCGCTGACAACATGGCAGCGGTTTGCAGTATTGATGCAGATGGCATCGATATGGACACGCCGCTTACCAGCCTTGGTCTGGATTCGCTGATGGCGGTCGAGTTGATGAACCGCATCGAAGGCGACATCGGACTGAGCGTACCCATGGGCAAGGTTCTTGCCGGACCGAGCATCCGCGAGCTGGCTCAGATCATGCTCGAAATGATGGTCGGCGAAGGCGAAGGCGAAGAATCCGAAGGTGGCGTGGCCGCCGCAGCCAGCGCTGCACTGGCTCCGCTCGAACCCGTCGCGCGGGCACGGTCGTTCCCACTGTCGACTCGACAGCAAACGCTGTGGAAGTCGTACCAGGCGAACCCCGTCAGTGCGGCTGACATTGTTGTTTTTGCGACAATCGTCCAGCCAGCCTTGAACGCAGATCACGTCGCCAAAGCGGCTGAGTTGACGATCGAAGCACATCCAATGCTCCGCTCGGCGTTTTCCGTAAACGCTGATGGCAAGGTGACGCAGCAAGCCAACGCCGACGTACGCTTTGAATTGCTCGAAGCCAACGGTGTTACGGCCGAAGCGCTGCCGGAAGTCGTTTCGCAACGAGCCAAAGTGCCGTTCGATCTGGCGAAGTCGGCGGCTCGAGTCGAACTGATTCGAACGAAGGAGCTTGGCGATGTATTGTTGGTGGCCTGTCACCGCATTGTCGGTGACAAGCGGTCAGCAACAATCGTGGTTGAAGACCTGCTCAAGTGTTATGGCTCGCTGGAGAATGGCGGCGTTGCCGAAGTCGCCAAGCGGGAGTTCGCTTTCCAGGACTTCATGGCATGGGAGGCTGGGCATCTTGGCAGTGAACCTGGCCGCAAGCAGTACGAGTACTGGCGTGAACAGCTGAATGGCGCACCATCCGTTCTGAATTTCACCGACGACGCATCCGGCACAGGTTCATCCGCAACGGGCGGCAAGGACTTTACCGGAACTCTCCGTTTCCAGCTGGACAATGCAACAAGTCAGCGGTTGTTGGCGCTTGCAGCCGAGCAGGAAACGACTCTCTATAAGGCGTTGTTGACGGGCTACGAGCTCGTGCTGCACGGGAAGTGCGGACAGCGGGACTTGCTCGTCAATTGCGAGTTGCCAGGCCGGCAGCATCAGGAGCTGGCGGACGTGATTGGTCCATTCAGTAATCCCGCTGCGATTCGAAGTTCAGTTAGCGGCGATCCGACGTTTGCGGAATTGCTGGCGAAGACGGGTGAGCGAGTCGACTGGGCGATCAGCAACCAGCAGTATCCACTCGACCGCGCTCTCAGCCGTATGGAAGTTCCAACGGTCGCTGGCAGAACCGCTGGCTTGCAGGCCGGATTCGAGATGGAACTCCAGACGAGTCTCGATCCACGAGGTCTGCAGACATTCCTGCTGGGCCAGGCGGGGCACAAGTTCTACGCTGGCGATTCGACGTTCCGTACGATCGAAGTCGAATCGCAGGCCAGCGGTTGTGATCTTTCGCTTTCCGTGGAAGAAGCCGGCGGGATCATTTACGGCACGTGGCGTTTCAATGATCAGTGTGTCGGGAAGGAAGCGGTTCAGTCACTTCACGACGCGATGGTCGCGGTCTTCGGTCAGGTGGTTGAGAATCCGCTGACCAAAGTTTCAGCGTTGGAACTTGGCGCTTGTGGTGCCCGGCCGTTCACGGAATGGCAATCGGCTGCCGATAACGATTTGCGAATCGAGACGCTTGCCGACGATGTCGATCCTGCGGTTGAGTCGAAACTGGATGATGCGATCGCGTGTGAAGATACAAGCTGCGACTTTGACAAGTGCGACTGCGTGTTCCTCACGGGAGCCACCGGTTTTGTCGGCGCGTACCTGATCGAGTCGCTATTGTTGAATACTTCCGCAGACGTTGTCTGCCTGGTGCGAGCCGACAGTGTGGAGCATGGGCAGGAGCGGCTGAAGTCGAATATGGCGAAGTATGGGCTGGATGTGGGTGACCAGATGTCACGCGTCCGCGCCGTACCAGGCGACTTGACGTTGCCGCTGCTCGGAATCGACGAAGAGACGTTCGACCAGCTTTGCCACGAAGTCGACGTGATTTATCACAACGGTGCCGACGTGAATCTGGCGATGAATTACGCTGGACTTCGCGCGGTCAACGTAAACGGTACCCACGAGGTGCTAAGGATGGCTCTGCGGCATCGGGTCAAGCCGACGCATGTGGTTTCGAGCTATTCGGTGTATGCTTCCCACGATCGCACGCTGGACGATGTGATCACCGAAGTGGATCCGTTGCCAGAATTCGCAATGTTGCAAAACGGCTATGCAAAGACCAAATGGGTTGTCGAGACGATGTGCGAAGAGGCTCGCCGTCGCGGTTTGCCACTGTCGATCTATCGACCAGGCAATATCACTGGACATAGCAAGACCGGTGCTGCAAACACGAACGACATCATGCATACGTTGATGCTTGGCGTCATGCAAATCGGTAGCGTTCCCCAGATGGACATCAAAGTCGATCTGACGCCAGTAGATTTCATCGCTGGCGGTATCGTGCACCTTTCCCGCAAAAAGGATCTGGTCGGCGGTGAGTTCAACATGCTCAATCACGAACCGCTACGTCTGCAAATGATGGCTGAGTTTCTGCAATCCCGTGATGCCAACATCAAATCGGTGACGTTGGGTGAGTGGCGTGCGTCACTGGCCGAACTTGCAAGCAGTGTTCCTGCCGAAGTGCTTGGTCTGTTGAGCGAAGTGTTGGCTGAAGAAGGCGATGACGAGGACGATGAATTCATCCCGCCGGCTTTCCTTACCAAGTTTGATTGTTCGAAGGCCGTAACGGCATTGGCAGATACTGACATTCGTTGCCATCCGGTTAACGAAGAATTGTTAGCAATCTATCGCGACAATCTCGACAAGCTCGGCTTCTTCGATCTGGCAGCTGCAGCAAGATAGCCCGTTCAAAGGATGTCACGCGTGGGTAGGAACGTCGCGCGTGGGACTTGGCCGACTTCGGAAGTAGTGGACGAGGCAACGAGTCCCTGTCGCGAGATCGAAGAGAAACGAGCGGGAGAAGTTTGCTCGAATCTGAAATCTGAAATCTCAAATCTGAAATCTCAAATCTCAAATCGACTGCCAGTCCCTTCTTTCCTCACCCTCGCTGGG
>CALHZT010000332.1 GCA_938040995.1 uncultured Pirellulaceae bacterium
CTTGGCCTCGCTGCAAACTCCCATGGATGCATCTTCGATACCATCGCTGCTCGGCCTCGCAGTTTTACTGCCGCTGTTTTCCTTCGTCGCCATTTTGCTTGGCGGCCCACGCCTGGGAAAACATGGTTCGTTCGCCGGCACACTTGCCGCTGCGGCGATTATGGGATCGTGCATTCTCTCACTGACTTCGCTCAAGCTGTGGGTGACGGAATATCCGGCCGTGGCGGCTCATCATGGACATGGTGATGCTCACGGAGATCATGGTGATGCTCATGCCGACCATGGAGACTCGCACGCAGAAGAGCACAGCGATGACCATTCGGCGAAAGAGCACGGCGATGCGGCACACACGCCCTTGCCGTGGAATTCACCAGATCACCACGATGGCGAACATGCGGATGATCATGGCGACGGCCACACTGGTGACCACGCGGCTCACGGCGGACACGGTGCCAAAGATGAAATAACCGGTAACTGGTATACGCTCGCCACGTTCGGCGACAAGATGAAGCTGACGATCGGTTACTACATTGATTCGCTCACGATCGCCATGTTCTGCATGGTCACGCTCATCGCGTCCTGCATCCACGTTTACGCGATGGGTTACATGCACGACGAGCTGCATGACTACACCGATCACGAAGTCCACATGGCGGATGGTTCTCACCTGACTCGCCCGGGACGTTATCACCGGTTCTTCCAGGCTCTCTCGCTGTTCTGTTTCAGCATGTTGGGGCTGGTGATTTCCGGCAACATCGCGATGACGTTCGTGTTCTGGGAACTGGTTGGTATCTGCTCCTACTTCCTCATTGGCTTTTACGTCGAACGACACAGCGCATCGACGGCGGCCAACAAGGCGTTTATCGTCAACCGCGTTGGTGACTTTGGAATGATCATCGGGCTAATGGCGTTGTGGGGAAGCCTCGGAACTTTTTCGTTCGGCGACATTGATGGCGATGCTGGAATTTTCTCACAGGTTCGTCCCGCCGCATCAGGCCACGAACTGGTTGTTCCCGAGAACATGGTCAAAATGGCTGGCCGCGACCAGCTTGCTGCCGGCATGACGGTTGATCAACTTAGATCCGACACAGAAGCTCCCACCGGTGGTTACGGTTACTGGCTGCTTTGTGTTGCTGGAGTCGGCATTTTCTGCGGATGCATCGGTAAGAGTGCCCAGTTCCCACTGCACACCTGGTTGCCCGACGCAATGGAAGGTCCGACTCCCGTTTCCGCGCTCGTTCACTCAGCCACGATGGTAGCGGCCGGTGTATTCCTTGTTGCAAGGTTCTATCCCGTTTTCACGCCCGATGTTCTCGCGATTATCGCCTTGGTCGGAACCATCACGCTGTTCATGGCCGCCACGATCGCGATCACGGCGACGGACATCAAGCGAGTGCTCGCTTATTCGACGATCAGCCAGCTTGGTTACATGATGTGTGCGTTGGGCATCGGCGGCTGGCTGGCTGGAACCATGCACCTATTCACGCACGCGTTCTTCAAGAGCCTCCTGTTCATGTGCTCCGGTTCGGTGATTCACGCCGTACACACAAATGAAATGACGGAGATGGGCGGCCTTCGCAAAAAGATGCCATGGACCGCATACACAATGCTGATCGGTTGCCTTGCGATCGCAGGTGCCGGCGTGCCATTCCTGATTGGCTTTAGCGGATACTATTCAAAGGATGCGATCGTCGAGCAGGCGCTGCTGTTCCGAAACATCAACAGCGGTCTCGGCAACCTGTTCTTCTTCGCGATCGCTGGCGGTGCCGCGATCACTGCGTTCTACATGTTTCGACTGTGGTACATGACGTTTGCCGGGACGCCTCGCGATGAGCATCGTTACGATCACGCGCACGAGTCGCCAAAGACAATGTATGTGCCACTCGTTCTGCTTTCGCTTTTTGCTGTCGCTGTTGCGTGGCAACCAGGGCGCGAAGCGACTCTCGGTTTGCTGTTCGCTGCGGCAATAGTCGCCGTGGTGACGGTGATGGGCCGTTTCTCATGGAGCTGGCTCGTATTGCCACTCAGTTTTATTGTTGCGATCGCCGGTGCGTGGTGGTTCTTCGACTGGGCGACTCTTTCCGGGTTAATCGAACAAGCCAGACCACCTGGCACACTGGCGATGGGCGATGGTAGCTGGTTCCAGATGAACTGGCCCGATGAACATCTCAGCCACGAAGCCGCGATCAAAATCCCCGCGACAATGATTGCATTCTCGACGGCTCTTGGCGGCATCATCCTGGCGACGATCGTCTACGCATGGAACATGCTGGACCCCGAGGACGCAAAAGCACAGTTCCTTCCGATTCACCGGTTCCTGGTCAACAAGTGGTGGTTCGATGAACTTTACGACTGGGTGTGGGTCAAACCGGCACTGTTCATTGGCGGACTGGTCTCGATTTTCGATCGTCGCTGGATTGACGGATTCCTTCACGGACTGGCAAACACAACCAAGACCATTTCGAACGTCTGGGAGCGAGTCGTCGATCGAACCATTATTGATGGCAGCGTCAATAAAGCCGCCAATGCAACGCATTCACTCGGTTTGTCCCTTCGGAATGTACAAACCGGAAAGCTACGTCAGTACATCCTCTTCATCGTGGTTGGAACGGTTGCGGTCTTTGTGGCCGCCACGTTCTTCTGGGGATACACGACGTCCTGATACACCTGAATGACCGGCACTGGAGAATCCAGTCGCCGTCACGAAACAAAACAATTCAATAAACGAATTCACAACGAATAGACACAATGCTTGAATCGCCCACATTCGCACTCAGCCTGCTGATCTTTTTCCCGGCTTTGTCGACGATCCTGATCGCACTGATGCCTAAAAACCAGGAAGACGCAGTTCGCTGGTTCACTCTTGCCGTTACGTTCATCGTGATGGCGGGGTCAATTTTCATGTGCCTGCAGGGCGGACATCCTCTCCAATTCGACATCGGTGAGTCGGGTATGCAGATGATGGTTTCGAAGAGTTGGATCCCTTCGTTCGACATTACCTATCTGTTGGGACTGGACGGAATCAGTTTCCCGCTGGTTGTGCTCACAACGATCGTTTCTTTCTTCGCAACGATTGCCAGCTGGTCCATCAAGAAGCACGTTAAGGGTTACTGCATTCTCTTCCTGCTTCTTCTGACCGGAATGCTGGGATGCTTTATGGCACTCGACTTCTTCCTGTTCTACGTTTTCTGGGAAGTCATGCTGTTGCCGATGTATTTCCTGATCGGCGTGTGGGGCGGACCGCGAAAAGAATACGCGGCGATCAAGTTCTTCCTCTACACGCTGGCTGGTAGTGTGCTGATGCTCATCGCCATCCTCATGCTTTACTTCAATAGCGACTTGACCAAACTCAGCCCGGCTCAGCTGGCATCCACGGGAGTCGCACAGAGCATCGCCCAGGCAGACGAAGCTCCCGAAGCCGCAGCAGGTCGCTTGCTGCAGGAAATTGCCGCAGGCGATCACTCGAAACACACGTTTAACATTCTCGCGCTTTCCGCGATGGGCCAATCAACGGACCTCTTCGATGGCGAGTACCTGTTCGGATGGTCGCTCCAACGTTGGGCGTTCATTTTGCTGTTCATCGGATTCGTGATTAAGGTTCCATCCGTCCCCGTCCACACATGGTTGCCGGATGCACACGTCGAGGCACCAACGCCGATCTCCATGATCCTGGCGGGCGTGCTGCTCAAACTCGGCGGCTATGGAATTATTCGAATCTGCTATCCAATTTGTCCGCAGGCGGGTTACGACCTCGCCTGGATTATCTGTCTGATTGGCGTGGTCAGTATGGTGTACGGAGCTTTGGCGGCTCTCGCCCAAAAAGACTTCAAACGCATGGTGGCTTACAGCTCCGTCAGTCACATGGGATACGTGGTTCTCGGCCTTGGAGTATGGACCGTTGCACGCGGCGTTCCCGCCGACTCAGCAAGCATGATGGCTGCTCTTCCCGACTGGTCCAGCTACTGGAACATGGGAGTCAAAGGGGCCATGTTCCAGATGATCGGACACGGCGTCAGCTCGGCCGGTATGTTCTTTATGGTCGGCGTGGTTTACGACCGCGTTCATCACCGCAATCTCGAAGAGTTCGGCGGGCTGTACGGCAAGATGCCGGTTTATACCGCCCTCGCCATGGGGATCTTCTTCGCTGGCCTCGGACTTCCCGGGCTTTGCGGATTCATCGGCGAAGTTCTGGTAGTGCTTTCTGTCTGGAATTTCAGCGGCGTCCTCGCAATCATTTCCGCATTCGTCGTGATCCTGACGGCAGCGTACATCCTCTGGGCAATCCAACGTGTTTACCTTGGTGCCGAATACAAAGGCCCACACGAGGAAGAACTTACTCCGATCAATTTCCGCGAGTGCTGCGTTGCGATTCCACTTTTGATTCTCGCCATCTGGTTCGGCGTTTATCCAAAGACTGTGTTCAAGTACATGGACGAAACGGTGGATGCCCAGGTGCAGACGTTGGCCGATTGGACTCCGTCATACGTAGAAAAGAAAGCCGCTTTGGCTGCGGAAAAAGAAGCAGCTGCCGCTGCAGCAACAGCCGCCACCCCAATGAAACCGACCACGCCAACTGCATCGACTACCACCCTCCCTTTCGAGCCACAGCGAGAATTCGGGGAGGGTCGGAGCCTAAGCGACGGGGAGGATCTTTTCAGTAAAACACCGCAAAACGATTCGGTCACGCAGCTCCAAACCGCCAGCAACTAGCAACAATAAGCAACCAGAAACAAGACACAGGCGCTCACTACAAAGACATCGAGAGCAACCTTGGAACTTAATCAAATACTCGCCGAAGCCATCAACAATACCAAAGCATCGCTTTGGCCGGCTTTCGCGCCTGAACTGATACTTTGCGTCACGATCTTCCTGCTGCTGATCGTGAGACTGTTTAATTTTGCCAGTCGAATGAACGTCTTCTGGATCGCCCTGGCCGGTTCGCTCGTGGCTCTGTTTTATGCGGCGCCATGGGAACACCTGGCTCCTGGCGGTGAATTGCCTCGCTACGAGCTATTCACCGGGATGCTCGTCTATGATTCCTTCACGGTATTCATTCGAGCCATCCTGATTCTTTTCGCAGTCCTGTTCACAATATTCACTCGCCTGTCTGGCATTCCGGACAAGTACGACAGCGCTGATTTTTACTGCATGGTGCTTGGAGCAATCATCGGCATGTGCCTGATGGCATCTGCCAACCATTTGCTTGTCGTCTTTATGGCCGTCGAAATGGCCAGTGTTCCATCGTATGCTCTCGTCGCGATGCAAAAGGGCCGAAGACAATCCAGCGAAGCCGCCCTGAAATATTCGATCTACGGTGCGGGTGCCGCTGGCGTCATGCTCTACGGCATTAGCCTGCTTTCCGGCATGCTCCACACGGCTCATCTTCCAACGATCGCCGTGCAACTCGCCGAGATGCTGCCCGCGATGGGCGGTAGCGAAAAGATGGTGCTCGCCCTGGCAGGATTGATGATCGCGGTAGGACTCGCGTTCAAACTTTCGGCTGTCCCATTCCACTTCTGGTGCCCGGACGTTTTCGAAGGTGCCAGTGCCGAGATCAATGCGTTCCTTTCGGTTGCTTCAAAAGCCGGAGCACTCGCCTTGCTGGTGCGAATTTGCCTGGGCATTGGCTTGATCCCATCCACACCTGCCGGTCCGCCTCCAGCTGCCGATGAAGCCGTCGCGATGGCAACGCTGAATGCGGAGCTTGGCATCGGAACTGCTGCATTCGCTGTTAGCGACTCCCTCGACGATGCAAACGAGCCGAGCAAATCAATCGACGTCGCGGCAGCCCCGCAAGTCCTGCTCGCGAAAGGTGACACATCGACCGCAGCAGTTTCTGTCGGCGGCGACAATCTCGCTCCCGTCCGAACATTCATTGCTTACCTGGTAGCGTTCATTGCGGTCATCACTTCAACGTTTGGCAACCTCGCCGCGTACGGGCAAACGAACATTAAACGACTTTTGGCATATTCAACTGTGGCTCATGCCGGGTACATGATGTTGCCTGTTCCGGTTGCCATGATGCTCGCCAAGTCGCATCCCGAGATTGCCGAAAAGGCGATTGCTTCGCTCGCACTCTACATGGCCTTTTACCTGTTTATGAACCTGAGTGCGTTCGCCATCGTTGCTTTCCTCCGCAACATGCTCAACAGCGAAGAGATTGCGGACTACGCGGGCTTGGTCAAACGAACACCGGGTATCGTCGTCTGTTTTGCGATCGTACTTTTCAGCCTGGTTGGAATCCCACCACTCGCCGGATTCATTGGCAAGTTTGCGATCTTTGCTTCGCTTGCCGAAGGCTATCAGGCATCTGGTTTCAACTGGATCCTGATGCTGCTCGTATTCGGCGGTCTCAATACCGTCTTGAGCCTGTTCTATTACCTACGCGTTGTAAAAGTGATGGCGATTGATCCCGAACCGGATCGTGCATCCTCAACCAACTGGTCGATGGTTTCGATGGGAGGCGCATTTATTGCCCTCGTCACGTTCCCGTTGATTCTGTTTTTCATCAAATGGGACCTGCTCAATGAGTGGACCATTACCGCAGCCCGCAACTTACTCTGACCTCGCTGATCTCTCACGACTAGCCATCGACTTGGACGACATGGACAACGCTCAGACATCACAACTGGTCACTCAACTGATCGCGCTTCACGCGAGATCGCTACCTGTTTACCTTGCCGACGCAGCCCCTTTCGCTGCAGCAAAGCAGCAGCACGCCAAAGACGTCGTCAACATGATCGCGGCTGATCAGATGATGACAGTCGACAAGCTCGCCGATTACAAGGTCGAGCGTAATCAGGCCGTATCAACGGGCTACTTCCCAATCGAGTTCACCGGTTTTCACGACTTGTCGATCGATTACCTTCTCGCCGAACTCGTGCGCCGGCAGGAATCCGAGATCTCGACCATCGGCGCCATCTGCGACAAGCTCAAAGACGCTCCTTCCGTCCGCCCACTCGCCGAAGAATCACTCGGGGCGGCCAAAGGTCATCTCGAATCGCTGCAGGAACTGCTCCGCAGCGTTTCTGCGTAGCGACACGCCGCTGTCTCGCTCCTGCATTAGCTTGAAGCTATCCATCTCAGGACTTAATGACAGCCCTCAGTCTGGTGGCTTTGGGTGCCTACTTTTCGGCAGGCGTTTTGTGCGTCAAGATGATGAAAGCGAATATGTTTAGGGGCATGTACCGAGAAAGATTGCATGACCTCTGGTGACCGAGCTTCCGCAGTTGGCAAAGCCGCACGTCGAGCATGACTTCTCTGCAAAAATGCGAGAGTTTTTAATAAGTCCTAAAAATGCGCCTAAGGTGCAATGAATGGCCACCGAACAGCTTACGCAAAACACGGAACTCGTCATTGGATTGGTTGGTGCCGTGGGGACAGATCTCAGGGGTGTCACACATCACCTCAAACAACAACTCGAACGGGCTGGATATGATGTCGCGGAACTCAAGATTTCTCGCCGCGTTATTTCGGAGTTCGCTGAGTACCATTGCCCGGCAGAGAGCGGATTCGCACGATACGACTGTTTGATCAAGGCTGGGAACAACATCCGCGAGCGAGCATCCGCTGAGCAAAATTCAAAGACTGGTAATGGTGTGTTGGCACAAGGCGCTGCCGCAATCATCTACGCAGAGCGAGGGAAGACAACGACTCCGGAAGGCGTGGTCAGTTCTCAACCCAATTTTTGCAAAGCGTACATCATCGACTCGCTCAAACGTCCCGAAGAAGTAGAGCTCCTCCGGAAGGTCTACCCAGAGGGCTTTGTTCTTGTCGGAGCGTACCAGGACGAAGCAGAACGATTGGACCGACTTTGCGGCACCCAACGCAACGTCATGTCAAGCGAAGAAGCGAGCAGGTTGATTGAACGTGATGCTGATGAGGAAAAGGAACCGCACGGGCAACGAGTCAGGAAGACGTTTCATCTTTCGGACTTTTTCCTTCACGTAACCAACGATCGTTCGCGACTTGAGTGCGATGTGAGACGCATGGTTGAACTTTGGTTCGGCAATCCGCAACTCACGCCGACTTTCGACGAGTACGCAATGTACATGGCGTTCGCAGCTTCTCTTCGATCAGCAGATTTGTCGCGGCAGGTCGGCGCGGTTATTTCCAAGGATAATGAGATTCTTTCATCGGGCGCAAACGATTGCCCGCGTGCTTTTGGCGGATTGTATTGGCCAAAACGGTCGAAGTCAGGCTGCATAGAGGATGTGGAGGGCGGACGTGACTACACGTTGGGAATCGACTCAAACCGGGAGCAGCAGCTGATCATGATTCGGGAGATCGTCGATAAACTCAAAAGCGAATATAACGAACTTGACGAACAAAAAGTATCGGCGTTAATTGGCACGACCTCTATTGCTGATTTGACCGAATATGGGCGCGTGGTACATGCGGAGATGGAAGCACTCTTGGCGTGCGCGCGAAACAACATCAGTATGCGAAAAGGTGAGTTATTCAGTACGACATTCCCATGCCACAACTGCGCGAAACACATCGTTGCCGCTGGTATCAAGCGTGTAGTCTACATTGAACCATACTCAAAGAGTAAAGCACTTGGCTTTCACGAAGACTCGATCGAGGCGATCGAACCTGGAGCGGCCTCCGATGAAAAGGTAGTGTTCGAGCCATTTGTGGGGATTGGCCCCAGGAAATTCTTTGACCTTTTTTCGATGTCGCACGGTTCAAATTACCAGCTCACCCGAAAAGATCGCCAAACAGGTAAAAAGCGGGCATGGAGTATCGAAAAGGCCCAAGTTCGGCTACAAATGAATCCGAATTCATATTTGGACTTAGAGGTATTGGCGAGTAGTTCTTTCGATTCATTCAAGTCAATCAGCAGCACGGAGAGCAGCAATGGCGAATGATGTAAATCTCTCAGAGGAACTTAAGAAGGCAAAAGAACAGATTTCTCAATGGCCGGAATGGAAGAAGCACGCGCTGCGTAACAGCAGAATAGAAACGGTAACGGAAGCCAGAACTAGTTCGACTGATACTCCTTGCAGCAACTGCTCCTCTCGTGATTAGGCATGCAAATCCAAATAGCTGCCACCCTTGACGATAGTTTTTTCTGACGAGTGAAGAACAGACGGCAAGCAAGACAATGGTCGTCGATTCCTCGAATCAATCGACTTGGCCGGTCCACGGGCTCAAGATTTCTGGTCCGTAAGCGACATTGGAATTCTGCAGGCAGCAACCTGTTGCTGCATTAAATCCGTCGAAATCTTCTTGTTTCGATTTTGCCGAATGCCCGACCTCACTTAACTCAATCCCTCGCTTGCCGTCACCTGATGCGGACCGTACAGATCTATGAATGATCGAGTTCACCATGGCCCGAATCTTATCTATTCGATCGGCACCCAGGTTGTCGCGATGAAAGAAGTTCGGGCGAGTAATGGCAAAACGGCTCATCCGGCTGGAGCCGTCGGGGTCGTCGTTCGATCTCCTACCGACCGTCAGCACGCGTACCGAATTCGATTCGTCGATGGGTTCGAAGCGCCAGTCCGCCACGAAAACCTGATGCTGCTCGCGGAGTACAAGCAGGGCGTTATTAACGACTCGAACGAAGTACTTTCGCGACACGGTCTTTTCGAACGAGTCATCTTTCGGTGCGTGGTCGGTTCGCGGGCGTTCGGACTCGACACCGAGGAATCCGATACCGATCGACGGGGCATCTATCTTCCGCCCGCCGATTTGCACTGGTCGCTCTACGGCGTCCCCGGACAACTGGAAAATGACCAGACGGAAGAGGCGTATTGGGAACTACAAAAGTTTCTGATTCTGGCACTCAAGGCGAACCCCAATGT
>CALHZT010000333.1 GCA_938040995.1 uncultured Pirellulaceae bacterium
TCTTCGTTGATATTGCGAACCGGCACGAACTGACAGTTGGCGACGGTTTTCACATCGACTTGAACGTCGACAGGCCATGGCGAGTCGTTAACTGCGTAAACATACGTTTTCCCGCCGTATGACAGATAGCGAACGGTGACCGGATGCGCATCTTTCGACGGTGCGACTTCGGTAAAGCGTTGCGCCGGGAGTCGCCGGTAGGTGTCCAGCCATCGAGTCAGACCTGGCGAGTCGATCGTCGGCGCAAACATTCCACCAATCACAAGGCGTCGCGAATCGTCCATCGCCAACCGGTGGCTGAGCCGCTCCGTGCGCCACAGCCCGTCGTTGACGACCTGAAACGCCAGCCGCGTATTGGTGACTTCGCCCGAGAAAACGCGACCTTCATCGAAGCCCTTACTCTGAAAACGGAACGGCGGCTGGTTGATGATCGATACGTTCGAGTTCCCTGCATTCGCATTCTGAATCTCCGCCCAGGAGGGATCGCCCGAGAACTCGCTGAGTGGGCCCCGATCAATCAGGGGCATCAACGGTTGGTCCACCGACGGCTGGGCCACGTCCATCAGTGACGGCATCAGATCGGTAGACGTTGCCAGTGCCCGCGCATCAATACCGAGTGACATCAACGCGCTGGACACATTACTGGACCGGGGCAAATCTGGCCGGCAGGCGGCGAGTACCAACCCCGACTCTACCAACCGGTTTGTGGAAACAATCAGATTCGCATCCGGCCGAGCCGCGCGAAGTTCATGGGACATCGCACGAAACATCTGGCTGATCCGGCTGGCTCGCCAGTTCAACCAGGCAACACGCAACTCACCATCCGCCAAAATTTTTGCCAGCGTCAGTCGGCTGCCGTTCGCCGTCGGAGAAATCTTTGTCTCGCGAAGGAACGCAGCCAACGTTTGCGAATCACCACCCCAGTCGGCACCCGGAAGCTGCAAAAAAGTGCCCGGCGTCAATTCGATCCTGATTCCGGCGAAGGACGCATGCCGGCTGTAACGAAGCGTGAGGTCACGCATCAATCGAATCACGACTTGTTGTACCCGCGGATCGAGCGGGTTGTATCGCTGCCCGTTTCCACTCGCAAAGTCCGCGGGGTTGCCGTCCGCGTCGAGTAGCAAAATGCCAGTCGATTGTTGAGGATCCCGGAGCATTCGTTCGAGCACCGGAATCGGCGCGTTCAGGCGAACGCTCAACATGATTCGCAATTGTTCGCGATCAAACATGCGCAGCAGCATTTCGACGATATCTTTTCGAAATACATCCTGCCCCGATTCGAAATAGGCACCCGTATCGAAACGCGGCGTCGCATCCATTAACGGCACGGGACAGATCGCCCCTCCATCCGCGACGCAAGTCAACATGGCTCCGCCGTATCCAGCGTATTGCAGATACTCGACCATCCTCCTGCCCGCCTGGTGAAACGTCGCCCAGTCGGTGAGTCCGCGGCCTGAGTCGCTATCGATTCCATAACTCGCAGAAAATGCGTCGTGGAATCCCGGGTCGTCGAAACTCGCGAGCGCCATGCGAAACCCATGTTCCGGGGCGCGCAGATCATTGCCGGGCAATCGCCGCGGACCTTCGAGCATGCGGATGCGACCAAAGACCGCATCGGCTGAATCGTCCAAATTCGTAAGCAAGACGTGCGGGACACGTGATCGCGGCCAGAAGAGGATGCGGCACGTCTTGCCGTCGCTCGACCAACTCGGCGAGCCCGTATGAATCGCATGATCCAGCGATTGCAGACTGGTCGGCCCATCCGGCCCCGATTCGACGATACTGATACCCAACGATTGCGGATTGCCACCAGGATATTCGACTTCCAAAATATGCGGATTGCCGACACCAACAATCGGAAGCGGATATGTCTGCCAACCTTCCGGAGCCAGTCGCGAAATCTTCTTGCCGTCGAGCGCCGCCGATTCGGCCGTCCCCTTCCCTTGCAGTCGCCTTGGCGTGAACGCGAGTCGTTGCCAGTTGGGAAAGCGCGAAAGGCGTTCCCACCATTGCGGTTCGGCAGCGTCAAACGAGACGGCTTCGCGCCAAGCCGGCGAGCCAACATTGTTTTCCCTCGTGGTCGGCGAGATCACAATGAACTGGATGCGTCTTTCGACTGGCTTCGCGCCGGTCCGAAATAGACCGATATTTCGCGAGCCGCCGTAGCCGATCACCAGATCGTAAACGCCTTCGTCGCGCGGTACGGGAATGGAAACGTTGGCCACCCTGCCAGGCGGTGAAGTGTTTTCCGGCGCCGGTCCGCCCTGGACCGTCGGCGTTTCAAGAGTCGCGTCGGTACGCCAGATCAACTGGTTCGTTCGTGCGACAAGCATCCGGATCGAAACCGCGGGATGCGACTGCTGGCTGGAGTCCGGTTGAATGGCGATGTCCCAGCGCTCGCCAGGCGCGAACACGAGATGGTCATTCGTCGTGGTAACTTTGAGCAGGTCACCTGGTGCCCGCTGGATCAACAGACGATTGCCGGCCGCATCCAGCGGCTGGTTAAACTGCCCACTGACCAGATCAGACAGAGGAACGGTAAAGAGTTGCGTGCTATCGGGATCGGTTGCGGACGCAAACTTGACGTTGAGCGTGGCAGTGCCCGGTGCATCTGCCGTAATATCGAGCGCCTGATAGGCGAGTGGGCGAGGCGCTGCAATCTCAATACGGTTGCCCTGGGCAAAAGCGCTGGCGACCGCATCCGGCTCGCTGCCCAAAGTTTGACTCTGAGAAAACGCTCCCTCGGATAACTCGACTTGCCCGGTCCACGCGACTTTATCCCCGCCGCCCCAGGCAATTCGCAAGCGTAGAGACTCGGCAGATCCGTACTCCACAAGGAACAGGCTGAGTAGCGCGGAGAAAACGCAAAGGCACCAGCCTGGCGACTTGCGCGCAGCGATCCTGAATCGCGCATCGTTCGGCAACGTTTTGGGCGAGGCGTCGACCATCCGTGGTCTTTGCAAAACTGGTGTGAATAGGGCCTTTGAGATCGCTACAAAGGTTCGGAATTATAGCGCGGACTTCTGACCGCCTGCCATACGAGCATGCACAGGCACGGCGATCATCATGACGAACGCTTCAGGCGGCAAGAAGCCGCGGTGAAATGCGGCAGCCGCCTTAGAGCTCCGCTAGCACGCCGGCAACCAGTGCTCGCAATTTTGGCTCCGTCTCGTTGGCGATCCGGACGATCTCGTTGACGTCCGCGGCTTCGAGCGAGTCAGGAAAACACATATCGGTGATGATGGAAAATCCAACGCATCGCATGCCGGCATGAACTCCCACGATGACTTCCGGGACAGTAGACATGCCGACGACGTCCGCGCCGATGTTTCGCAGGAAGCGATACTCGGCTCGGGTTTCGAGATTGGGACCTGACACGGCAACAAACACGCCGCGGTGAACATGCAAGTCCTGCTTACGGGCGACCTTCATCGCCGTCTCAATCAGCCCGGCATCGTAAGGTGCACTCATGTCGGGGAAGCGCGGCCCCAGGCGATCATCGTTGACGCCAATGAGCGGATTGTCACCCATCAGATTAATCTGATCATCAATCAACATGATGTCGCCACAGCGGTAATGCTTGTTGAGACCGCCGCACGCATTGGACACCATCAGCGTGTCACAACCCATCGCCTTCATCACACGGACCGGCAGCGTAATCTGCTTGAGCGGATGCCCCTCGTACATGTGGACGCGGCCTTCCATCGCCATGACGGACTTGCCTTCCAGCTGCCCACATACCAGCCGTCCCCGATGACTGAGAGCTGTCGATTGCGGAAAGTTGGGGATATCGCCATAGTCGATTGTAGCTTCGACATCGATCTGTTCGGCAAGGCTACCGAGGCCCGTTCCCAGGATAATGCCAACACGTGGCGTACCCGACCATTGGGTTTTGATAGCAGCAACGGATTCTTCAATTTGCCCGTACAATTCAAGCATGGATCAGCCCTGTGACTTCCTCGGGAGACGTTCGTCGGGTAGAACAAAGTGCCATATTTGGCAATTACCCAATCAGGACCGCTCAGCGTACAGACGACGTCGAAGATCGACAAGTCGCGATGGTACGCGGCGTTGCGTGAAGTACGCAATCGACCTGTTGGCGCAAACGAAAATACACCGCGAACCTGTTTCGCATGCGAAAAAATCACGAAAGGAAATTCAGATGAAAACTGCAACTATCGAAACCAACAAAGGCACGATCAAGATCGAGCTTTACGCCGACAAGACACCAAAAACGGTTGAGAACTTCGAAACGCTCACCGGCAAAGGGTACTACAACGGCCTGAAGTTTCACCGCGTGATCGCGGACTTCATGATTCAGGGCGGTTGCCCGCAGGGAACAGGAACGGGTGGCCCTGGCTACCAGTTCGAGGACGAGTTCCATCCAGAGTTGCGACACGATGGCCCTGGTGTTCTGTCGATGGCAAACGCCGGCCCGAACACGAATGGCTCGCAGTTCTTTATCACTCATGTGGCTTGTCCGCACCTCGACAACAAGCACTCCGTGTTTGGCAAAGTCATCGAGGGCCTGGATGTTGTGAACACCATCCAGCAAGGCGACGAAATGACAACCGTCACGATCGAAGGCTGATCACGACACCGCTCGTGAATGCAAAGGCGAACAGGCAGCCAATCGGTGGCGGCCTTCGCACCATGGGCCTTGCGCGTCGGGGCCCGCATCAATTAAGGAGATCTTTCATGTCCGTAGCCAAAGTCACCGAAATCACATCCACGTCAAAGAAGAGCTTCGAAGATGCCATGGAAGAAGGCATCAAGCGAGCCAGCAAGACGCTTAAGAATATTACAGGCGCGTGGATTCAGGATCAGAAAGTCGACATCGAGGATGGCAAGATTTCCCAATATCGTGTCAACCTGAAACTGACATTTGTCCTGAAAGACTAAGTCGCCGATAAGGTAACCGTTCACGCGGGCAAAGGTCTGGCTCAATTGGTTTCAGGCGAACCGACTGCGTAAGCTGCCGGGTGGAACGGCTCACATACTCTGGATACACAAGCGACGATGACACTGCAGAATGTACAATCTCGACGAACCATTCCATCCCGCACACCCGGCAGCTTACGCAGCCGGTTCGCCAACGAGTTTCGCTCGACTGAGTTTCGCTCGACTGAGTTTCGCTCGACTGAGTTTTGAGAAGTCGCGAAGATCATGAAAAACAAAACCTACCCTCCCCGTCGCTTAGGCTCCGACCCTCCCGCAAGCGCCGCAAGCGGGAGGGTGGAAAGAATGAGCGGCCTGAAGGCGGTACTACAAACTTTCAAAACTGGTTTTGAAATCACTCCCAGGCTTCGATCTGTTTTACAGACATGCAACCAACTTGATCAAACACTGAGTCAACCATGTCACAACCACTGACTGTATCCGCCGGCACGAAAATTTCACTTGGCGACTTTGATGCGCGCTACATAGAGGGCGACATCGACAAGAAAGAAGGGCGTGACCAGACAGAAGACAATGCGGAAGCGCTTGCCGATCTTGGCTATCGTCTATATGCCGAGAACAAGCGTTCGGTCCTGCTCGTCCTCCAGGGAATGGACACGTCCGGAAAGGACGGCACGATCCGTTCGATCATGAAAGGACTCAATCCGCAGAGCTGCTCGGTGACGTCGTTCAAAAAGCCAACGGACGAGGAAATCGACCACGACTTTCTTTGGCGAATCCACAAAGCCGTTCCGAATCGCGGCAATATTGGCATCTTCAACCGTTCGCACTACGAAGATGTGCTGGTCGTCCGCGTCCTCAAACTCGTTCCGGAATCCACCTGGAGCAAGCGATACGACCTTATCAACTCATTTGAGCACCTGCTTACCGAAGCTGGCACCACGGTCGTCAAGTGCTTCCTCCACATTAGCAAGGAAGAACAACGTGAACGACTTCAAGCCCGACTGGACAACCCGGACAAGCGCTGGAAGTTCAGCAAGGGTGACCTGGACGTCCGCGAAATGTGGGACGACTACCAGCGCGCTTACGAAGTCGCACTAACGAAGTGCAACACGGACCACGCTCCCTGGCACATCGTGCCTTCCGATCGAAAATGGTACCGCAATCTCACAGTCAGCAAGATCTTGCGTGATACGCTCGAGAAGATGAATCCTCAGTTTCCTTCGGAAGAAGACGGCCTCGAAGGCATTACGGTCGTCTAGACTCTATGGATTAAGTGGAGAACTGCACAGTATCCGTGGGCGCACGGCGTTAGCCCAATAGCACTCACCTATATATTGAACCGGACGCTAACGCGTGGCGGCTGATGGGCGTTAA
>CALHZT010000334.1 GCA_938040995.1 uncultured Pirellulaceae bacterium
AATAGGCAAACAACGCCGCGATAGACGTATTACTGACAAGTCACGGTAACTATCGCGGCGAAACTCTTTGGCGGCTCGCGCCACTCCAGTTCGGGCGGAAAATTCCGTTGCGATTCGCACCCGGAAAGACAGAAACCAGCCGGATCCAGGGATGGTGCGGCACCGATGGAGGCGAAGGAGCAGATGTTCCCTTCTCTGCAGGTTTCGACCGGCACCTAAAAGTAGTTGCCGGGATGCACTCATAGGGAGAGGAGAGGCTTGTCCATTGCCAGCCTCCCCGCCGCGATTTAGAATCCGCGGAGCTTACGGATCGATTCAAATCCCCGCAGCTCGTACTCGATTCCAACGCTATCAAGCACTGCGCATAATGTCCGAACCGCGACGCCCATGCCGTCCGGGCCGCTGAAGCCGCCGAACTGTCCGCCCCCCTTCAAATGCGGTTCGGTTTCGAGGAAGAAGCCAGGCAAGCCAAGCTTGGCGGACTTTTCATTGAGCGACGGCAAGTGCTCCTTCAGATCGGCGAGCACCTTCGTGTAACCGGAATCACCGGAGTCGCACGGTACGAAATTCTTCAACCGGTCCTCATCGACAGCGCCTTCCCAGACAAGATTAGGATCGATCGCATAGTCTTTCACATGCATCCACCCGAGAGACGGTCGCATTGCGACATACTCTTCGAAGCACTCCGCTGCCTGCTTGTTCTGAGCCGCAATATTGCCACCGTCATAAATGGAAACAAGATTCGGATGGTCAACCATTGCGACAAGCTCAGCCACATACGAACCGACTTCTCCAACGAGATTCGGCTCGATCTCCAAACCGTAGACCAAATCGTTCTCCGCACAGGCTTTCACAATCTTGCCGATGTTCTCGGCGGCTTGTGCCATATGGTCCTGGGCGTTCGTTCCACGTGGATGGTAAAAAGAAAACCCGCGAATCAACCTGGTCCCCAGCTCTTTCGCTGCGGCAATTGTTATCGCGACTTCGGTATCAAGATACTCATTGATCTCGACAAATTTGTTGTGAGAACCATCATCAACGTCAACGAGCTTGATCTTGCCGACTCGCGAGCCAATGCTCGTCACGCTCATTCCATATTCCGAATGGTAATCCCGCAAGGATGCGTATTCTGCATCACTCAGTTCCACAACGTGCTTGACCGTACCGTTGTTCTCAATGTCAATAAATCGCGGGCTATAATAGCTGAGTCCAATCGAAGACAGAGCTGTCATTTGCTCCAAAACGGTCCTTCGGTTTGCAGCTTCATCAGCAAAAGCGCTGATAATAATCTTGTTCGACATAGAATCTGGTCTTCGGCAAAATAATGTGGTAGTTCAGGGTATTTGGCGGCCCACAAGGAGCGGCTGAGGGCCGTTTTGGGCCACCTGACGGTCATTGTAACGCAGTCGCAAAAGACCGCACCGCCAGATCCAAGATTGTCCACCGTCATCCCTGAATTTCAAGATGGCAGAGTTTCATTGATTGGGTGATGCACCTTCCGGCTTTGCGGTTAAAATGGTTATCGGTTACATCCCCATCTCCAATTCACGGGCCTCCATGACACCTCGAGCCATCACCATTCTGGTTTTCTTAACCTGCTCGTTCGCCGGCGCGGAAGAAATCCTCTTCAATCGTGACGTTCGCCCGATCCTTTCCGAGAACTGCTTCCAGTGTCACGGCCCTGATGAAGCTGCTCGTGCCAAAGCGGCGGATTTGCGACTGGACACCGAAGAGGGCAGTCACGAATATGCGATCGTGCCGGGGGAACCCGATGAAAGCGAAGTCGTTGCGAGGATTTTTTCGAACGATGCCGATCTACGCATGCCCCCAAAGGATTCTGAGCGATCATTGACAGACGAGCAAAAGGCAACGATTCGTAAGTGGATTGAACAAGGCGCAGGGTACGAGAAACACTGGTCGTTTAATCCTGTTGTCCGTCCCGCCATTCCCAAGTTCGCGACAGCCCGCTCTCCGATCGACCGATTCATTCGCCATCGGCTGGAATCGGAGGGCCACCGTCCCGCGGCACCTGCGACGCCCGAGGCACTGATTCGCCGTGCGACATTTACGCTCACCGGATTGCCGCCCACCGTGGAAGAAGTCGATGCGTTCCTCGCCGACAAGTCACCCGATGCCTACGAAACGGTGATCAACCGCCTGCTTGCGAGCCCCGCATTCGGCGAGCGCATGGCGTCCGACTGGCTGGACCTTGCTCGCTACAGCGACACTTTCGGTTACCAGGTCGACCGGGACCGATTCGTCTGGCCGTGGCGAGACTGGGTTATCGACTCGTTCAATACCAACAAGCCGTACGACGAGTTCATTACCGAACAGCTCGCGGGCGATCTCCTTCCAAACGCAACCAGAGAACAGATTCTCGCGACGACGTTCAGTCGGCTGCATCCTCAAAAAGTCGAAGGTGGGAGCGTCCCGGAAGAATTTCGTATTGAGTATGTCGCGGATCGCGCGCAGACCGTTGCGACCGGCCTGTTGGGGTTGACGATGGAATGCTGTCGTTGCCACACGCACAAGTATGACCCCATCCAGCATGACGAGTACTACAAGTTCACGGCTTTCTTCGACAACATCGATGAAGCCGGGCTGTATTCCTTCTTCACTCGATCCGTGCCGACTCCCACGCTGACGCTGCCAACAGAAAGCGAAACCGAAGCGTTGACCAACGCCAACGAAGCCGTCGCAAAAGCAGAACAGGCGCTGGACCAGGCGATTGAGTCGGCAGATCAGGAATTGGACGGCAAAAAAGATGTTGAACCGTCGCCGCTCACCTTTGCGGAACCAATCTACCAATCCGAGTTCGAAGGCAAACCTGCCGGGAAGAACACGCTGACTGAGGGTGTCCAGGGCAACGCGATTCTGTTGACTGGTGACGATGGAGTGAACACGAAAGTCGGCAACTTTCACCGATACGATCCGTTTTCCGTATCGCTCTGGATCAAACCGCCGACTGAATTCGAGCGTGCCGTCGTCTTTCACCGATCTCGGGCGTGGACGGATGCGGGCAGTCGCGGGTATCAGTTGCTTATCGAGGACGGCAAGCTTAGCTGGTCACTCATTCACTTTTGGCCGGGCAATGCGATCCGAATCATCACCGACGCCACGATTCCCGTGGACACGTGGACGCATGTGACGGTCACCAACGATGGATCCAGCCGTGCAAGCGGCTTAAAGATCTATGTTAATGGAACCATTGCCGAGACCACGGTGGTTCGCGACAACCTGACGAAGAATATCACGGGCGGTGGTGGCAACTCGCTTGTCATCGGAAAGCGATATCGAGACCTGGGACTTAAAGGTGGTGCTGTCGATCGCATGCGAGTCTTTGAAGTTGAGCTATCGGACCTCGAAGCCCGACGGCTGGCGACCAAAACTGAGATCGTCGAAGAGACGGGCGAACCAGACAGCGGTTCCTTTGCGGAATCGCCGGAAGCTCGATCTCACATAACTGTCCGGGAATCAACTGCGGTTCAGGACGCACGAGAGAAACTCCATGCGGCGAGGAAGTCTCTTTGCGAAATCCAGGACAAGTTGCGGGAAATCATGGTCATGCGGGAACGGGATACGCCCAGGACGACTTACCGACTGAACCGCGGCGCCTACGACAGTCCGGAGGAAGAAGTCACGCCCGGCACGCCGGCGGCGTTGCCAGCATTTGATGAATCCTATCCGCCGAATCGACTGGGACTTTCCAATTGGCTTTTCGCAAAAGAAAACCCACTCACCAGTCGAGTCGCCGTGAATCGAATGTGGCAAATATGCTTTTCAGCTGGCCTGGTCCGCACGCCAGAAGATTTCGGCAGCCAGGGAGCGCCGCCAACACATCCCGACTTGCTCGACTGGTTGGCCGATGACTTTCGAGACAGCGGCTGGGACATGAAGCGAATGATCAAGCAGATCGTCATGTCTGAGACGTTTCAACAAAGCAGTCGCAATCCGGAAGCCGACGCTGCCAATGTCGATCCCGAAAACAAGCTCCTCCTCCGATTTCCAACGTATCGCCTGCCAGCCGAAATGTTGCGAGACAACGCGCTCGCAATCAGCGGTCGACTGGTGCGAAAAATCGGCGGACCTCCCGTCAGACCGTATGAGATTGAGCAGTCGTTCAAGCCGCAGCGCCGCGGCAAGGGCGAAGCGCTCTATCGCCGCAGCGTCTACACCTACTGGAAGCGAACCGGTCCCGCTCCTGCCATGATGACGTTTGATGCAGCGAAGCGAGACGTGTGTCGAGTACGGCGTGAGCACACGGCGTCACCGATCCAGGCGTTCGTGCTTCTTAATGGACCGCAATATATCGAGGCGGCTCGCGGGCTGGCGGAGCGACTACTGATGGGCGATGCGAACGAGGTGGAACCCATGCTAGAGTCGGCGTTTCGAACGTTGACCAGCCAATCGGCGACCGACCAGCAAGTCGCCGTGCTCCGCAAGCTGTACGACACGCAGGTGAGTTACTTCAAAGAGGATGGCAAACGAGCCAGATCCTACTTGTCGATCGGTGACGCAAAGCCACCAAAGGACTGCGATGCCGGCCAGCTTGCAGCGCTAACCGTTGTTGTCAACACGCTGATGAACTTTGACGAATCCGTGATGGTCAGGTAAAGGACTGGGGCAAAAGGCTCAGGTAAAAGAAATAGTACAGGCCCGATGCGGAACTGAAAATTGAGTCGTTCCGACCAAGCCGTTTGTAGTACCGCCTTTCGGCGGAATATTGGGCTTCCGGCTAAAGCCGGTATTACGAGCACCTTCAACGAAAGTAATACAACAATGAGTCAACACCGCGCAGGCACAACTCCGAACTGCAGTTCGACGACTCCTACCAGTCGCCGCGACTTCCTCGGCCAGTTGGGATTTGGTGCAGGGACGTTGGCGTTGAGCCACCTTCTGAAGCGCGAGGCGGCCGCGAATAGTGCCTCAGCGGCTGAAAAGATTTTGCATCACGCCCCGAAAGCCAAGCGAGTCATCTTTCTTTTCCAGTCCGGTGCGCCTTCGCAGATGGATCTCTTCGATTACAAGCCACTCTTGAACGAAAAGCATGGCACCGAACTTCCCGAGTCAATCCGCCAAGGACAGCGATTGACACCGATGAGCGGCAACCAGGCCAGCTTGCCGATCGTCGGGTCGCCTTTCAAATTCAGCCAGCACGGAGAGAGCGGAGCCTGGGTGAGTGAACTCATGCCGCACGTGGCCGATATCAGTGACGATCTTTGCTTCGTAAAATCGATGCACACCGAGGCAATTAATCACGGGCCTGGCGTTACGTTCATGCAAACCGGGAGCATGATTCCCGGTCGCCCGAGCATGGGTGCCTGGCTTGATTATGGACTTGGAACGGAGAACGACAATCTGCCCTCCTTCGTCGTGATGGTTACGCGAGGCAAGAGCGGCCAACCACTCGTTTCGCGATTATGGGGTAGCGGATTCTTACCCGGCCAGTATCAAGGCGTACGTTTCCGGTCGGCCAAGGATCCCGTTCTTTATCTCAACAATCCGTCCGGGATTGATTCTGCCAGTCGCCGGTCGGCGGTGGATGCTCTCAATGAACTTCATCAGTTGCAGATTCAGGATACCACTGACAAACACGTCACCGCCCGAATCAGTCAATACGAACTTGCGTTTCGAATGCAGTCTTCGATTCCCGGCGTGACAAACATTGAGGACGAATCGAAGAGCACGCTGGACGCTTACGGCTCGGACGTGAGAAAACCGGGAACATTTGCAGCGAATTGTCTGCTGGCCCGGCGGCTGGCCGAACGCGGCGTACGCTTCATTCAGCTGTACCATCAGGGTTGGGATCATCATGGTCGCTTGCCGACAGGCTTGCCTCGGCAGTGCAAAGAAACGGACCGGCCATCGGCGGCTTTGGTGAAAGACCTCAAGCAAAGAGGAATGCTCGAAGACACATTGGTGATCTGGGGAGGCGAGTTCGGTCGCACCAACTATTGCCAGGGGAAATTAACCGCAACCGACTTTGGCCGCGACCATCATCCACGATGCTTTACCATCTGGATGGCTGGTGGAGGCGTCAAGCCTGGAATCTCCTACGGAAAGACCGACGAATATTGCTACAACATCGACGAAGGCGCGACCCACATCCATGATCTCCATGCAACCATCATGCACCTGATGGGCATTAACCATGAAGCACTGACCTACCGTTACCAGGGCCGCCAGTTCCGGCTGACCGATGTTCATGGCAAAGTTGTGCAAGACCTGTTGGCTTGACGACAGTCATCTACTTGATTGCCTGCTGTACCACCGCCCTGCACTTTTGGAGGCCTTCTTTGCAAACCTCAAGTGCATCCCGTTTCCAGTACTCAGGATTGAAAAGCTCCAGCGAGAACGAGCCACGAAATCCACTATCAATGAGCTGGCGAATGATTGCGGGCAGATCGCAGACACCATCGCCTGGAAACACGCGATCCTTGTCGGCGATTTTGGCTTGGGTTGGTTCGGCTGGAAAGTCGTTAATGTGGAAGCAGTGCATTCTTGACGCCTCGATCATCGCGAGGCCGGCAAAAGCGTTTTGTGGATCCTTTGCGCCCTTGTAGATGTGATAAAAGTCTGGCAACACGCAGGCGTCTGGATGATTTGACGCCGCGGCCACGTAGGCGAGTTCGCCCAGCGTGCTGAGCGTTTTGGAAAACCCCCAGAGCTCCAGTTGCGGTGTCACACCGGTTTCTTCACCGACTCGAAGCGCCGCCGCATAGCGTTCGGCAATGGCCGCGAGCGATGGCGTATCGCTATCTGGCTTGTGAGCGCCGACGGGTGGTGCGGCGATATGGGTTCCGCCAATCGACTTGACGAGTTCCATATCCGATCGCATTTGCTCCAGCCCTTTGGCTCGCTCCTTCTCATCGTCGACGATCCAGTTCGCAAATCCGATCGCACTGACAACAGCCAGCCGGGAATCTTCGATCTTCTCTTTTAACTCAGCCACGCTGCCGCCAGCATCAACATACTTTCGCAAATCGCCAATCCACGGTTCGATCCCGTCATAGCCTGCCTCTGCGACAATAGCGACTTGCTGATCAATGGCTAACTTCTGACCACGAATCGTACTTGTGTTGAGGGCAAACGTTACGGGAAGCTCTGATCCGGCTTGCTTTGAACCACCTTGCGATTCCGGCTGCGCAGAATTTATGACAGCGTTCGACATTCCAAACCCCAAGGCTGCACTCGCGGCAGCGGTTCGCAAAAATCCCCGACGACCTTGCCTGGCAGCACGCGTATCGCCATGCAAATTGACGGAAGAATTTGACTCTGCTCTGACGTTTGGCATGATTGACTGGTTCGCTAAACTTGTGGTCCGGTTGATAGTCGACGAAAGAGCAGTTCCTGTGCGTAGAATAGGCTCTGTGGATCAAATGGAAAACTGTACGGTATTCATGAGTGGCAGAGAGCTAGCCCAATTGCACTCATCTGAACCGGACGCTAACGCGTGGCGGCTGCTCGAAACACGACGGTTTTTACGCCTATCAGC
>CALHZT010000335.1 GCA_938040995.1 uncultured Pirellulaceae bacterium
CCGTCGATCAGTTCATCCACCGTTGTGATAACATCCAGCCCCAATTCGCGAGCCTGCTTTTTGGTCGTCACGGCGAGAGCGATCGCAAATTCGCTTTGCCTCACGGCTGAATCAGCGTTCGGTACGGCAAAACGGTTCGCGCTAATGGCCAGCACCAGCGCCAACTTCGTTCCGCTTTCTTTTCCATTGCGTAACAAAGTGCCAGCCGATCGAATCGCAGATTCCAGCGACTTGGCACCTGAATCAACGACAAAGTTGGGACCATTCAAATTGAACTGCAAAGCGGCTCGGCCCGCCGACACATTCGGCATCATGCATTGCAACGTGTAGGCGCCGGAAGGACGCGCGATATTGTTGGCTGCGTTCTCCACAGCGAACGCAGCCGCCGTACCCGCCAGCTTTCGTTCCAGCCGCGGCTTGAGAATTCGAATCGTCGCCTCGACGGCTCGTTCCGTTTTGCCACCTTGCACCAGCACGATACTTGTTGCGGATCGCAAGTCGTCATCGATCCCGCCCAGCTGTTTCAGGGCTCCATCAACCGCTGACAGGGCGAGTGCCTGGGAAATATCCATGTCGTCCGCAAGGTCGGGCAGTACCAACATACCGTCCGGCATCAGGTTCGCGTTGCGGCCGAATCGTTTGCAGCCGCTCGCATCTTTTGTGGTCGGCGACAGATCGTGCCATGCAACCAGCACCAGTTCCTGATCATCCGCCGTCATCATGGCGCTTTCAGGGATTGGCGATTCCTCAGCCGTCATCGCATCATGCGTTTCCACAACGACATGTGCGTTCGATCCGCCGAATCCAAACCCGTCAATCGCAATCGCATTCCGCTGTGAGACCAGTGGCAAAGCAGCCTTCAGGACCGTGAGCGTTTCTTCGGACTGCGCGAGTTCGGCAGATGGCTGCGCGTAAAATGCCTGAGCCGGAAAGGCACGGTTGCGTAACGATTCGGTCGCGGCGATCACTGACGCGACTCCAGCCGCCCATCCTGAATGGCCGATCAGCCCCTTGAGGCTGTGAACTGGTAAGGGCGAATCGGTCTTGTCCGCGAAGAAATTGCGCAGCGTCTTCAGTTCCGTCGCGTCGCCCACCGGAGTCGATGTCCCGTGGGCTTCGATGGCAACAATGGATTGTGGCGTAACATCGTAGTTCGCGTAACATCGTTCCAACGCGAGAATCTGCCCACCGCTTTGCGGCACATTCGCCGACGAGCTTTTGCCGTCGCTCGACAAACCTGCTCCCTTGATGATGGCATGGATCGAGTTGCCCTGCGCCCGGGCGTCGGCAAGCCGCTGAAGCACAACCATCGCTGCGCCTTCAGAAAAGACGACTCCGTCGGCACCTCCATCGAATGGACGACACCCCGTCGAGGTCAGACCACCGAACTGCGAGAACAGGCAGTTGTTCCCGGGGCCTGGGCAAAAGACACCGCCTGCCAACACCAGATCGACTGCGCCCTCTTCCAGTTCCTGCATGCCCAACGCGATCGAATAAAGCGACGATGCACACGCAGCATCAACCAGTCGCACATCGATTCCCGGTCGAATCACGCGGTCAAAGACTTCCTGGATCGCGATGAACGGGTCCTGATTCACCGACCGCTCATCGCCCATTCGACGCACGATTTCCGGATCTTGCACGTTCACGCCGGCATAGCGAAGCGCAGCAAAGCCGTCCTGATCCCGATACCCGTCCGCCGTGGAGCCGATCAGACAGACGACTCGTTGGGTATTCTTTATCGCATCAATACATGGCGACAACGCGACACAGAGAATTTGTTGCGCTCGCGAAAACGACTGAAACAGGTCGTCGTCAATATTGAATGGTCTTGCAACATCGCGATCGTCGACTTTGCCACCAAGCGCCGAAGTCGAACGGTCAGAGACAAGAGTTTCTGAGTAAAAGTCGCGTTCCCAATCGGGATCGCCGATGCGCTGATCAACGATTCCCAAGCGTTGCTGCGTTATCGCCGCGTAAAGCTCGGCTGGCGAAGTCGATCTGCCTGGCAACAGACAGCCTTGTCCGACAATTGCGATCGTCGGTCGAGTCGTAATCGCAGACTGCGGCGCACTTGCTATTCCGGCTCTCAAAGCCGGCGATTCAATCGCCGATGCCCGACTGACCACATCAGCTTGCTCATCAGCTAGTCGATCCACTTGCTGATCCGTGTGCTGATCCGCTACGGGCGGGTCACCGATACCAATAACAGAAAGCCCATCCGGACCTGCGGCGGTAAGCAAGCGAGTAAACATTCCCGACGAACCACAATCCACGAAAGTCGTCGTTCCGCCGGAAACCAGATCGTCAATCGCTCCCATCAAATCAAATGGTCGCAAGAAATGACTGGACAGAACCGTCGGAATGTCGTCATTCGCCGTGATCAGGTTTCGCCCGATCGGCGAATAGACAGCTAACCCTGGCGGACTGTACGTCAGCTGCTTTAAAGACTGGTACCACTCCGTTGCTGCTGTTCGCAGCGACGGATGATGAAAGCTTGTCGGGCTGGGAACCGAAACGGATTCAATTTGCTGCAAAGCAAGCTGCGTCCTTAGCCGCTCAAGGTCCTGCTTTGGCCCTGACACCACCGTTTGCCGCTCGTGATTTCGACCCGCGATCGAGAGACTCGACAGCCCGTAAACTGCAAGCTCTTCAGCCACTCTTCTTCGGCTGGTCGCTGCAACCAGCAACCCACCATCCGATGGCCCAAACCTGGCAACCGCATTCACTCGCTGACAAACGACTCGAACACCCGTCACCAAATCAAAACAACCTGCCACATTCAGCGCCGCCAACTCACCGAAGCTGTGCCCCATCAGGACTCGAGGCGACGTAACCCGACTGCGCAGCCTCGCTCCCAAAACACTTTGCAAATGAATGGCGACTTGAGCCAGCGAAGGAGTTTCCTTAACCGCCTGGAGACAATGGGCGATGTCGCCACTTACCAACCACGCGGCATTCCCGCCCAGCTCCTGCGTGGCAATTTGTGCGCATCGGTCGAGTTCCTGGCGGAGAGCAGGCGTTTCACGAGTGCATTCAGCAATTCGATCGCAGAGAAGTAGCGCGTCGAACGCGCCTTGACCGGGGAACGCCCAGACTTCATTGCTTTCCGTTTTTTTTTGACCGAGTGAACTTGCCGGCTGGCTAACCGGGCCAACGTTCGAACTGCCAGGATTGATCGGACTGCTCGGACTGCTCGGACTGCTCGAAAGCGCCTTGGGCGTCTGCGGTATCGTTGGCGACGGGACGTACCTCGTCACACCCGCTGCGGAACCAGCCGACATGCTGTCATTGACCGTGCCGATAATTCGGGGAACCGGATAACGGTCTTCGAGATATCCCAGCGCGAGCGATCGAATCTCGTCATTGAACAGTCGCTGTGTTGCTTCCGCGCCTTTGAGAACCTGGTCGCGAAACAGGATTTCCGAATAAGGCTCTTCGATCTCACGAATGGCTTCGAACGCCAATCGCAACGACTCTGGAAGAGGAATCGGCTGCCCCGACTGGGCATCCGCGCAGATCATGGTCTGGAAACCGGCGCAAATTGCCTGCCCCTGCTGTCCGATCATTCGATAGCAGAAGCGGGCACTGACTCGCCCCCATTCTTCAAGCGTGATCAGAATGGCGACTCGATCACCCAGAAAGACCGGGCTAAGATTTCGCGAGTAGGCATCCGCCGTGAACAGATGAACTTTGTCGAGTGCTTCCGGCACACCTGGCTTGTCAAATATCAAATCACCGTAAAGCAGTGATTCACGGCCAGCACATTGAAACTTGAATGCCGTCAGAAAGTGATGGCTGCCATACGCCATCGTATCGTCGAAGTGAATTGTGTAGGGCGAAGCATACAATCGCATGTCCGTAGTTCTCGCTGCGCATCAGGGAACGTCCACTTGGCTGAACAAAGCACGTCACAACCGAAATTTTATCGGTAGCACCAGGGCGCGTTCAACTTTGGTGTAGCGTCATTTCGTCTCTCTCGGCCGGGATTCACGCCGCCCGAGACGCTACACGTCTGTCGGACACCGACTAGTGCCGTGCTGCCTGAGGCAAAGGACGACTATGAGCCCGAGTCGACGCTCCGTGATCCACCACCCAAACGGCTCCGTTGATAGCCCGAGCTTCCTCAGTCAGCAAGAATGCAATTGTACTTGCAAGATCCATCGGACTACACATTTGCCCGTCAGGAATGATACTTTCCCAATAATTGTGCGTTGCCCGGGCCTCGGGATACATGGAAATCAGATCTCCATAGACAGGACCGCCCGAAACGCAGTTCGTTCGAATGCCGAGCGGAGCAAGATCGCAGGCGAGATACCGCGTCATCGACTCGACCGCAGCCTTGATGACGCCTTGGCCACCAAGTCCTTCCACGTACTTTTGGGATGCGATCGACGACATCGTGATGATCGAACCGCCACCGCGTCGCTGCATTAATTGGCTGGCAAGCATCGCACACTGATGATGCCCCGACACGTTGGTTCGAAACGCTTTGTCCCAGTCGGCTTGGGAGATATCCGAGAACGAGCCAATCTTTCCGTCCGATGCATTGCAGACAAGATAGTCGAGATATCCAATTTCGCGACCGATCTGATCGAAGATTTGATTCACCTGTTCCGGGTTCGCAACCGATCCCCACGCGTGGATGGCTTTGCCGCCAGTCGCAATGATGTCCGCGACAGTCTGTTCGCCTTGATCACGCGAATGGAAAGAGTTGATCACTACCGTGGCGCCGCGAGCCGCCAGGACCCGGGCAATCGTACGCCCGACGCCACGACCAGAACCTGTCACGAGTGCGACTCGACCGTCGAGCGTCTGCGGAGCCCCCACGATCGGCATCTCATGAGGTACGGGAGCCTGAGCTGGTCCATTCTGAAACTGGCTGCCATTTTGATGCACGCCGGCCCCGTTGTGTGGATGCCCATTCGTTGGCATGCCAGGCATCCGCGGTGGCTCGCTTCGTAATGCGGACGGCGCGGCAGGTGGCGCTCCGTTTGGCATTCCATTTGGCATTCCATTTGGGGCGATAGGCGCCCTGGATTGCGGCGGTATTGCTGGCGAAGCAGGGGGCATCAAACCGGCAGGCGGAACTGGCGCGGCGGGCGGTGCCTGTGGCACTGCAGCCGGCGGAACAGACGCCGGTGGCGAATTGGCTGCATCGGTAAGAGTCGCCCCCATGGCGCCATTGGCCTGACTCGGGCCAGGATTCGCCAGTGCGTTTTGCACCCAATTCGCGACTTGTTCAATCGTACGAATACTCGGGTCACGCTCCTCGTTGACTAGATCCAGACCAAATTCGTCGGCCATCGCGGCCACGATCTCGACTCGTTTCACCGAGTCGATTCCAAGGTCATTTTCGAGATCAGCCGTCGGTGCCAAAAGTTGCATCGGATAGCGTGTCGTATTTGCGATGCAATTGGTGACGCGGGACAGCACGTCCTGATGATGGTGACTTTTCATCCGCAACTCCTGAGCTTGAACTTAAAAGAATCGCGCGTGGCAATTCAGCCTCTCGAAGCCTCAACATTCTAATTAAAGAACGAGTAAAACGAAGAACTTCTCGTCTGTATATCGGCTGCCGTCCATGCAGCTCAATCACACACCCCCCCACAAGTTCTGGTTTGCAAGACATGAACGAATACGGTCCAAGCCGACGGCGCCTTCAGCTAAATGTTGAACAAACCCCGGAGTTAAAGCAGTTTCTGACATTCACTCACCCCCCCACGGAATGAGGCCCTTCGTTTAGCCGCCTTGCGAAAGTAGGGAACTCCCCGCCCAGGTAGGCGGGTCGCGCAAAGAAAACCTCTGGTGCAGAAGACGTACGAGGTTACGCTCCGCTACAGCTTTTTGCGATTGCTGTCGCGGCAAAATCGTAACGTGAGCCTCCGAGCGCCTCCGAGCCCGTGGACTTTTCATGACGCGGGATCGGAATCAATCGGAATTCCATGTTGCGGGACTGCGAAAAAATGCTCAGGATGTAGTCAGGGCAAGCACTGTGGTCGTCTGAGTCCGTTAGGGCACGATCGTCCACGTCCAAACTCCCCCTTCAGTCGCCGCAACCAGTCGCTTCCCGTCTTCAGAAAACCTCAGCTTTGTAACGCTTCCGTAATAGCAGGGAAGCGTGATTGCCTGTTCGCCCAAAACTGGATCCCAAAGCTTCACGGTAGAGTCATCACCGGCGGTTGCAATTCGATTTCCTTCGGGCTGAATGGCGACCGCCTGATCAGACCGGGCACCAACGGGAAAGCTGGAAAGTTGCAATGGCGTTGTTGATTCATTCCTGAATGACCACAGCCGACAGATCGAATCACTGCCGAGCGTCGCAATCCGGTCTTTCGACTGGGATGCCAGCTGAAGATTCGACGAATGATTCGACCACCATTTCGGCCATCGCTCAATTGGCCCGAAACGTGATTTTACGGCTTCTTTGACCGTTTCGTCCTCGACCTCCCGCCATTGAAACGTCGAACTGGAATCCGCTGACGGTACGACCTGACATACAAGTTGCTTTCGCTCTCCTGCTGGATCGTCCGCCAGGTGCCCCACGGCAAAGAGGTTCTTAAGACGACCCGGCACCGCCCATTGTTCATCCTGTGATATGCCATGCATTGACTCCGCGGGTAGATAGATCAGCTGATCGACTTGAACGCTCTCATCCATCTCAAAAACCTCAACATCACCTTTCCCAGATGGCACCACATGCATGTCATGGATGCCATCAATAACGGCGATGTCATTCCCGTCCGGACTGATCGCCAGCAGCGACAGCTCTCGCTCCGTTTTGTGAACGAGGCTCAGTCGATTCATTCCGGCATCATACTGGAACACCACTCCTTCACCGGTTGAACGACTGGCGATCCCGACAATCGAAGAATTCAATTCCGCTGGCGACCACTGAATGTCAACGACTCGATCGTCCGTCACCAATTGACCATGACTTGAGGATTCACCAACGAGCGACCACTTCCTCACCGTCGAGTCATCACTTGCCGTAAACAGCGATTCATCATTGATCAGTGTCGATGCACTAATCGAACGACCGTGACCACGCAACACGCGCCGACACAGTCCGTCCTCGACATCCCACGTTTTGATCAGGGCATCGGCCCCGGTCGTCACCAGCGTTTTGCCATCTTTCGAGAACGCCAGATCGGTAATTGGTGCCTGATGCGCCTGAAACTGATTTAGCCATTCCATGTCTTCAGCATTGGTGAGCATGACCATGCCGTCTCCGAAACCAGTCGCCAAAACGCCGCCGTTCTCCCTGTTTTTTACCGACCTGGATGTCGCAAGCGCGGTGACTCCGCCACGCCCACCGCCCCGCGTGTCTACGACTTCGTGCTTGTCCCGCTCCCAATACTCACTCCATCCGATGTCTACCTGCTTTTGGTCCTTCATCCGCGAGTTTGGACCACGGCCGAGAACCAAATAGTCCTCGTCGTGGCCTAATGATATTTCTGAGATGGCTGCTTCCCCATGCAGTGCCCATTCCTCGACGATGTCTTTGTTGACGTTCCATTCAAAAAGATGACATCGCGTATCGCCGTTTTCGTCGAATTTCAGTCCGCCCAGCATTACGAGTGTTTTAGCCTGCTGACTGCTGCCGCCCTCACGCAATACAGTCATTGCCGTGATGGGACCATCCAGAATTCGCCGCCGCAACTTGATTGCTCCCGATGAAACATCCACCATCGAAATGGTCCCATTCGCATCCGCGATTAGCACACCATTCGCGGAATAAAAATCCAGGTCGGTCGCCGGGACATCCAGGTTCGCGACAACTTTCGTCTCGTTGTCGCTTTCGGGATCACCAGGAATCAAACGCAACACGCCGAGCCCATCGATTGTGTAAACGTCAACGTCCCTCGCCAGACAATCGACGACTCGTGTTCCGTGATCGAATCGACAGACTTCCCCGCGACTGGCACCGTTAAGGTAATGCCACTCCCAGTTCCTCTGCGACTCTGGCACCGCATCAAGGAGTGACCGGGCACGCTCGACATTCCCGCGTTCAAATTCCTCCGAAGCCAGCACCACACGATGCAACGAAGTGAATTGCTCAAGCGTCGCCTTCTGCTTCGCCTCTGAAGCCCGGGCAGATTTTGCGATATCCAGAGCATCGGCGACTTTCCTGGAAGAGGCCCACTGAGTCAGAAAGATCGCAGCTGCAACCACAGAGAACAAAGCGAGCGATGCTCCGAACACTGGCCACGGATTCTGTCGAACCCACGACTTACCCATTCGCCAGGCGGAAACAGGTCGGGCCCGAACCGGTTCCCCACGCAGAAATCGTCGCAGGTCTTCGGCCAGATCGCTCATCGCCGCGTAACGATCGTCTGGCGACTTTTGCAAACATCGCATGACGACATTTTCAAGATCGCGAGGTACATCTGGTCGCAACCGCCGAACGGAAACCGGCTGCTGCTCAACAACCTGCCGAAGCAACCCCAGTCGATTGCCAAAGTTGCCGGCAAACGGAACGTGACCAACCAGTAACTCGTAAAGCACAACGCCCAACGAATACACGTCCGTCCGGGCATCACTGCTGGCCGCATTTCCTTCCGCCTGTTCCGGACTCATGTAGGCCGGCGTTCCCAGCAACTGGCCATCCGTCGTCAGATCCGACGGCAGGTTCCGGCATGTCGCGAATCCGAAATCAAGTACGATTGTCTGATCGCCGGCTCGCATCAGGTTGGCGGGCTTGATATCACGATGAATTGCCCCGACCTCATGAGCCGCGTGTAGCGCTTCGGCCGCCTGCGCAATCCATTCAACAGCCATTCGGCAGTCGTAATTCTGCGCTTCAATCAGATCTTCCAGCGTCTGGCCACTGATAAATTCCTGAACCATCGCCGGAAAGTCGCCGAGCATGGCGATCTCATGAATCGTTACGATCCCCGGATGCCGCAACTGAGCCGCCGATTGCGCCTCTCGCACGAATCGCTCACGCAATTCTTCATGAGCAAGAATGGTAGCGTGTGGAATTTTGAGCGCCACTTCCCGATTCAGCTGCCGGTCATGAGCACGGTAAACCGTGCCTGTGCCACCCTGTCCGACTCGTTCGAGCAACCGATACCGTTCGTTGCTGTCAATTTTCGGCAGAGCCGATGTTGCGGAGCTCGTCGAGACGGCAAGACGAGGATTGTCGCCCGCTGCTTGACTCAATTTGCCAACCGTTTCACGCAACTCATCTTCAAGCAAACGCAGTTCCGTTCGAAGATCGTTACGAATACCCAGCGGCGCATGCTTCAGGAAATCGTCAATCTTTGTTGATTGGTCAGCGCGCCATGCCGCCTCGAACACGTCGCATATCCCGTCGATCGACACCAGCTGATGAATCGCACTTTCGCGTTCGTTCGTCATGACGGCTCTCCCCACAACTGACGAATGACATTCAGCTTGCGCTCGACAGTCCTACAGGCGCAACCCAGCTTCTCCGCGATCTGCTCATTGGTCATGCCTTCGAGTTTCATCAGGGCGATCTCCTGAAGGACAGCATCACGCAACTGCTGAACCATTTGTTGACATGTTTCTTCAGCAATTGCCAGCTCGTCCGCAGGTGCTGCGGCCGGGTCGACAACGTTGTCCCACGGCTCGGCCTGTGAGTCACCACCACGAGCCGTCAAGTGACGCTCGCCGTCGCGTTTCTTTGCGAGATGATATCGTGTCCAGTCGATGGCTTTGTTCGAAGTCAGCGCCGCGAGAATACCCCAGACTTGCCCGCTGTGAACGACGTCGCTGAACTTTCCGTGCTGAACACCAACGCAGAAACTTCGAAAGGCGCTGATCGCTACATCTTCCTCATCAACCGTCGGCCACTGACGATTCTGCATCCGCTGCCTGGCGACTTGTTGCATCGGCCCAAAGAAGCAGTCCCAAAGATCCTCAGCCGCCTGCGGTTCACCGTTTCGCAATCGGTGCAAACATTGGCTGACCAGGATGCTATTCATACTGACTGATGTATCTCGCGAATTCGGAAATGCGATCAAGCGGCAACCGAGCGGCAACCAAAAACGGCAACCAAACCGAAGCACTCCTTACTATAGCCCCGCAACAAAATCCGACCTCAAAACACTGCATTGGCAGCCATTTCTGACAATTCTTCAGAAACCGTTGCGATTCGTGTCGGGCTAGCCCACCGAAATCCGACTTTCAACCATCGACACTCAATTCCGCAGCATTTTGGGGCATCAGGAGAACCGAGGCATGTTCAATTTTCGAAAATCAAGCCGTGCTCGCCATGCGTCCACGACAAAATTCACCATGGAATCGCTCGAAGATCGTCGCATGATGACTGGGACCTCATGGCATCAAGCCGCCGTCGGATCGTACAGCTACAGTACCGGAATTTACATCAGCGAAACAAACCCGGACGCGAAGCTCCTGCTCACCGATTATGGCGGAGCCTACCGCTGGATCGAAGACGCTGGCACGACCGATCCGCAATGGCAAGCCGTCGCTGACAACATCATCGCCGCAGACGACGCTTCGTTGACTGATCCAGATGCACGCACGCTTGATCAGGGAATGGCGGCTGCTGCTTTTGACACGAACGACCCAACGGGAAATACCGTATGGCTGCAGACCGTCAACGGAATCTACAAGAGCACGAACTTTGCCGGCGACGATGCTGTCGAATGGACGGACCTCGAGTTTCCCGGAACAGACCGTGGCGCCCAGTTTACAGATTCAGACGGTGAGCCCGCCGAGGGTCAGACCTACCGGCTGGATCGCTCGAACCGATTGTCGCTTGATCCGTCCAACAGTAACGTCGCGTTCGCAGGTTCGATCGGCCAGGGCCTTTGGCGAACCGCAGACGGAGGCGCGACGTGGACCAGCATCGCCGATAGCGAGGTTCCAACAATCGACTACACCGTGCGGCCCAACGGGTGGGATGGCACACCTGAAGGCCTTACCCACTGGACAAGTTCCGTAAGCTTCGTCGTCGTTGATCCTTCGCAAGGAACCGTTCAAGTCGACGGGCAAGCCGTATCGCGCAGGGTCTACGTCGGCGTCCGAGGGCAGGGCGTCTTTGTGAGCAATGACGGAGGCCAAAGCTTCCAGCGTATCTCGGGTGGAACGAACCAACCACAAGTCACCGAGATCGCGGACGGTCGGCAGTTTGATGACTCGTGGGATCGCACGACAACTCTACCGTCCAACGCTACGGTCGACTCCAACGGCAACCTCTATATGACGGTGACTCGCAAAGTCGGTGAAGACCTGTCGGCTGAGCAGGATAGCGATTTTGAAACCGGCAGTGGAAGTGTCTGGCGGTACGACGGAAGCTCGTGGGCGGACATTACGCCAGAAACGGGACGCAGCTACAACGGTCTCGACATTTGGGAGAACCCACAGAACGGCGAAGTCCGTTTGTTTGTCGCCGAAAGTGAATTCGCCGGTGAGAACTCGTTGTTCGTGACCAACGATGCAACGGCGAGTAGCGTGACCTGGTCAGATATTAGTGCCGACGACTCGAACACCAACAATCAACTTCCAGCCCAGCTCGGAAACGCCAACAACGGTCTTGCCAGCATGACGGTCGATCCATCCGATCCGGACGGCGATACCGTCTGGGTAACCGGCGGTTGGACCAACTACCGCAACGAAGACGTGCTTGATTCGACGAGCTCATGGGTCGAAGTCGCGCGTGGTCACGAAGAGTTGTTCAGCTACGACCTTTCCGTAAGTGCGAAAGGCAAACTGTTCTGGCATTTCGCCGATCGTGGCGGAGCGATCATCGACAGCGGAGATCTACAAGGCCGCAACCATCGCATGTGGAACTGGAGTCGCGATGGGATCTTCGGTCTGGAGCCAGGTGAATACAGCTACACCCAACCGTACACGTACAATAGCGATGCAGATTCGACAACGACTGCAGGCAATCCTGACTACGCCGCACGCATTGGTGATGGCTTGCTTCAGGGCGATCATGCGTTCTCCGGGTACTCGCTCGACGGTGGAGAGTCGTGGACCGAGTTTGGATCGTTTCCCAACTCGATCGACGGCCAGGCCGCCGGGCAGATCGTTGCCAGCCCTGATGTTCAGCCGATGACGTTCACAGTCGCCGACGAGAAAACCGGCGTACCGACGTCCGTGACTCGCGATGTTCCCAAGTCGCTGGTCTGGGTAACCAGCGATCCCGAGAATTCGACCTTCTATTCGAAGGACAACGGAAATACCTGGCTCAAATCGGGCGGTCTCACCGACAGCTCGCCGTATTTCATCAACAATCTTTTCTGGGGCGGGATGCTGGCGGCGGATCCAGTCGACGGGGACACCTTTTACTACATGCAGCAGTGGTCAGGCAGCGGCCAAAATGTGAATGGCGAGGCAGGTAACTGGTTTTACTCGACTGATGGTGGCGCCAACTGGCAACGTGGTTCCGAAGCGGGCGCAAATGGATCGACCGTGTTGCCAGACGTAACGCAGCAAACAAATGTTGTTCCGGTTCCCGGCCACGCGCACAAGGTGATGGTGTCCAGCGAGAATCGCGGACTGTTCTATTCGCCGCAAGCACAGACACAGAATCCTGATTGGCAGAAAATCGACGGGTTCGACACGGCCATTTCTTTTTCATTCGGTCGCGGTATCAACGACAACATTCCGGCGGCTTATGTATTGGGGCAACGGGACGTTGGCGGTGGGAATACCGAATTCGGCATCTGGATGAGCGAAGATCTGCTGGATGCATCAGGAAATCTGAACCAGTCGGCGACTTGGGCGAAATTTGCAGACACGGATACCGTCGTCGATGAAAGCGGACAGCCGATACCATTCACTCTCGCGTTCTGGTCACGCAGCCTGGTGGCTGATCCAAATGTTTACGGTCGCGCCTACATCGCAACGGTCGGACGAGGCCTGTTCTATGGCGGTCTCAAAGGCGACGCTCCGACGATAGAAAGCGGCGCTTCAGCAATTTCGGTCGGTGCAAGCGGAACGGTTCAGCTTTCGGTCGAAGCCACCGACGACAACGGTGATGCCAACCTGCAATATCACTGGAGCACAATCAGCCAACCCGAGGGTTCACGTGATCCGGTCTTCCGCTCCAACGATCTTGAAAGTTCGCGGACCAGCCTCGCACAAATTTTTCAGGCTGGGTCGTATGAGTTTCTCGTGACCGCAACCGACGCGGGCGGGCAGACGGTAAGCGATCAAGTCACCGTGAACGTCCTGCCAGTGCCAATGACCCTCGGGCAAGTCAATCAGGCAGCGACCATCGTTGCGACCGGTGAATCGCGTCAGATATTTGCTTACGATCAGTTTGATGACCGCATCAACAATGCGACGGGATTTGCAATCGTCGGTGCGGCGAATGGCAACGCAGTCACCGAATATGGCGTCTTCACCGCTGGCAGCAATGCGGGAACACAGACGATTCAGGCGAGTGTTGGCGGTACCGTGCTGACGACCAACGTGAACATTGTCGACCCTCTTGTTGATTATCGTGCTGGATTCACGTCCACTGCGAATCTCGTTTTGAACAATCATCCCACGGTCCAGTTCGGCTTTCCCACAATCGTCGGCAATGACCTCGAGATGTTGCAGGGGCGATATCAGATCACGAGCGCTTTCGATACGCGTGAAATTTCGACCGACGGGTTTTACACGAGTTTCGAATTTCAATTCGACGAAGGCGATGAACCTGGTGACGGACTCGCTCTCGTTCTGACTGGCGACGACAACGAACGCATCACGTACCTGAACGACTCGGAATCTATCGGGTACGCCGACGACCCGGGCGATGGCAACCCGAACCCGTTCGCAAACAGCCTTGCAATCAAATTCGACACGATCAACCAGCGATACCGACTAAACGCGGATCGAGAGAACATCGAACTCAGCTCAACCGGTCTGTATGTGGGTGGCGAGTCGCTGGATGGCCCGGGTGATGTCGATCTGCTGCGAAGCGGCATTGATTTTCGAAGTGGAAATCCGATCCAGGTGGATGTGAATTATCAGGCCGGAAATCTGGCAGTCACCATTACTGACCAGTCAACGGGTGCCACCGCACAGCAGTCCTATGCGATCAACGTCGCCGACACAATTGGCGGCGAACTGGCGGCGATAGGATTCACGGCTGGCGCTCATTCCACGGAAGTCACCAGTGGCGTCCGCATTCGCAACTGGATCGCGGGCGACCGCGAAATTGTAACCGGCGACTTTAATGGTGACACGCGATTCGATGCGATTGATATCGATGCGTTAGTGGCACGAATTGCCGGCGGATCATTCGACGCAGCTTTTGACATGACGGGCGACGGACAACTCGACTTGGCCGACCGCGATGCATGGCTCGTCGCTGCCGGCTCCGCCAATGGCCTCGCTTCCGGCTCCTACCTTGTCGGGGACGCGAATCTCGATGGCGTCGTGGATGCATCCGACTTCAACCGCTGGAACAGCAACAAATTCACCGAGGTTGCCGCCTGGAGCGCCGGCGACTTTAACGCGGACGGCTTTGTAGACGCGAGCGACTTCAACCTGTGGAATGGCAACAAATTTACGTCGGCAAATCGCGATAGTTCGTCCCCGGTATTCCCCCTGGCGACTCAGATCGAAGCGGAGAGTGAACGTCACGAACGCAACGAGCGAATTCGCGACGCCGTGTTTGCGGTCGAGAATCTTGGTCACAACTGGTAGTCACTTGGGACGCAATGGGTACCGCGACCGAACCCACTCAAGCCCGAGGTGTCAAAACCCACGGGCAGTTGGGCGATGGTATCAGTTGGGGACTATTGACTTGGCGAACTGAATGTCGACCTACCCGCCTTCCGCAATCGTGGAGGTACTCGAATCAATGGACAAAATAGCCTCGCGAGCCAAAAAGGGAACTGGCTCGCGGCGATACCTGAATTGTCACAAACAACCAGCCACGAAGTGGCGACACAACCCTTGCCGGCGGCGCAGCCACCGGTCCCCATCGCCAAGCCAAGGATCGTTCGATCAATTAGTGTCGCTCCGTTCATGGCGACTCAATTGACGGCCTATGGCCGTCTTCCCCGCGAACGCGGGGACCCACTCGAAGCGTACTAACGCTCAATGTCTTTCCCTGCATCAAAAAGTCAATCCGATTCATTGAATTCCCGCCTGCGCGGGAAAGACGGAGGACTCTCCGTTCATGGCGACTCATTTGACGGCCTATGGCCGTCTTCCCCGCGAACGCGGGGACCCACTCGAAGCGTATTCACGCTCAATGGCTTTCCCTGCATCAAAAAGCCAATCCGATTCAATGGATTCCCGCCTGCGCGGGAAAGACGGA
>CALHZT010000336.1 GCA_938040995.1 uncultured Pirellulaceae bacterium
CTAAGGCTCCGACCCTCCTCACGCGACGCGTGGTATGCCCTGCTCATTCTTCGCATGCCACCACTGCGTCGGAGGAGGGTTGCATGGGGCGAGCCGCCGAGGCCAGGCAAGCGGCTGCAATAAATCTGGCGTGAGCACAAACGCCGCTCAACATTGAATTTACAACACCCCAGCCTCATCCTTCCGTCGACCGCCAATTTCAAAGCACCTTGTTAAACGAGAGTGAAGCTTGGTGACCTGGACAGCTTGGTCTAGTCACCAGTTGATTTCTTGCGACCGGTTTGTGCCGTGAAGGTACTTTCGAAAATCTTGTCCGCATTGGATGTGGCGAATCCGTCCCGACGATGGGAACGCTGGATTTCACTTGCCCCGAGGCCTGCATGTTTGGGAAGTGGAAGTCGCTCGGCGAACTCGACATAGGAGCCTGGGATCATCTTTTGTGTCGTTTCGCCGGTGCCGTCATCGAACGACGCGGACACCATTTCTGCGACGGTTGAACTCTGAATCAGCAATCCGTCGCGGGAGCGTTTTGCGATCCCGCCTGCATCATTCAGTCGAATGTCATGTCGCTGCAGAAACTCGTTGAACCCCTCAATCGTGTTGAATGGTTTGGGTAAGCCGTGAACACTGATGGTGAAGTGATTGAGGTAGTAGCGGTTGTAGATCACCCACGCGGCATACTCGCTTTCGGCAGCTAACGCGTCGTAGTCGGCCACGGTCGGTGTCCGCCACAGAGGTTGGTGGAGGAATGCGTCTACCGCCTCGGCATCATCAAGGTCCAGTTGATCCACCGGATCGGCAGTGACTTCGTCGGTGTAAGAGGTGATCGTCTGTTGTACAGGTTTCGACAGTTCGTCGACTCGCAACTCGCTGAGGAAGACACGCGGATACCTGTCTGTCGGCGGAGCGTACCAGTACGCGTTGAGCTTCTTTACGTCGAACTCATACCGGTCTCGTCGCTCATACCCAAAGTGCAGAAACACTTTTTCAAGCGACTGGATACCCAACTGCGGGACACCCATCGTCCGAAACGCAATATGATCATTCTCTATTTGCCCTTCGTGCTCGATCACGTTTTCGGAAACCATCGCGTCGAGGACCTTGCGAACATCGGGTACACGTTCGGTATATCTCGACATTAATCCGCCCAATACGCGGTCCAGTCTTGCGAGTTGTTGGCTCATGATTTTTGATTTTCGTTGGGATGGCTTTGATGATTCGTTGACCGTATCTTACGAAGAATTCAGTCGCTGCGGTAATGCGCATGGCATTGCAAGTATTGCGATTGTGTCCGACAAATTAGAAACGGCGTGACTCCGTGACATGTAATTTCATAGCAGGCAAATGGGTGCCAGCCAGCGGGCCCGAATTCCGATCGACAGATCCCTACAACGGGGACGAGATTTGGGTGGGGAACGGCAGCGACGCGGCTGACGTCGACGCTGCTGTACTTGCGGCTCGATCAGCGGCTGCGGACTGGGCTGCGACTTCGTTCGACGAACGAGTCGCCATTCTTCAGAGATACGCGGAGTTGGTCGAAGAGAGCAAGCCTCAGTTGGCGGAGCTGATTGGCCGTGAAGCCGGCAAGCCGGTCTGGGAATCGACGGGTGAAGTCGGTGCGATGATCGGCAAAGTCGCCATTTCGATTCAGGCACACAACGAACGTTGCGGTACCTCGGAGCGTCCTGCCGGTGACGCCAAAAATGTGACTCGGTTCAAGCCGCACGGTGTGGTGGCTATTTTTGGTCCCTTTAATTTTCCTGGCCATCTGCCCAATGGTCACCTCGTGCCGGCACTCCTCGCGGGCAACACGGCCATTTTCAAACCGAGTGAAGTCACACCTGCGGTGGGGCAGCGGCTGGTAGAGTTGCTCGAACAAAGCGGACTGCCCGCAGGTGTCATTAATCTTGTTCAGGGCGATCGCGAGACGGGCATTGCGCTTGCCGGTCATGATGGGATCGACGGTATTTTCTTCACCGGAAGTTCAGCCGCAGGGAAGGCGATTCACAAGAGCTACGGTGGGCGGCCGGAGAAGATTCTCGCGCTGGAAATGGGCGGAAACAATCCGCTGATCGTTCATGATTTTGATGATATCGACGCAGCGGTTTACTGGACGATTCAGTCGGCCTTCATCACTGCCGGTCAACGCTGCGTTTGCGCGCGAAGGTTAATCGTTACTGAGAAGGCACAGCAAACCGGGTTCATAGACCGGTTGGTCGAAGCGATTCCTCATATCAAATGCGGTCACTATAACGACGATCCGCAACCGTTTATCGGCCCGGTGATCTCTGCGACAGCTGCCGGTAAGATTCTTGCCGACCAGAACGAGCTGATTGGCAAAGGCGCCAAATCGCTTGTTGAGTCACGAGGCTCCAAAGATTCAGCAGCGATTGTTACGCCCGGGCTGATCGACGTCACGTCGGTCGCTGGAATTTCCGACGAGGAGATCTTTGGTCCGCTCTTACAGCTGTATCGAGTCAACGATTTGAGCGACGCGATTCAGTCGGCGAATGACACGGATTACGGCCTGGCCGCTGGAATTTTTTGCAAATCGCAAAGCGACTATGACAGGTTCTTCCAGCAAAGTCGCGCCGGGATTGTTAACTGGAACAAACCGACGACTGGCGCAAGTTCCGCCGCGCCGTTTGGCGGAGTCGGGCAAAGTGGTAACCACAATCCCAGCGCCTATTTTGCGGCAGATTATTGTTCGTACCCAGTTGCGTCGATGGAAAGCGAACAGCTAACGATGCCAGAGAAAAAATCGCCTGGCTTGAAGTTGTAAAAATACTGAGTGCCGAACGCGATAGCGCTTTGTCGCATACCGGCGGTGGCACTGCGTTTACCGCCGGCTACAGGCTGCAAAGCCTTCGGCTTAGGATTAACAAGATCCATTACGAACGATCCGGCCGTCATCCCGCGAGGTTTGTAACCGTTCACGCGGGCAAAGGTCTGGCTGAATTTTTCGGTGGCAAACTGACCTATTTCGCTTTGCTTTCAAAAACGCTTTTGGAATCGCCTCGAGTTCTACCTGGCCTAACTGGCAGAATGGCGAAGCAGGATTGCCATTCCCTGGCCACCACCAACACAGAGTGTGGCAACACCCATGGCTCCGTCATTGCCAAGCTGGGCAAGCCGGTCATGAAGTGTCATTACCAGCCGCAAGCCACTGGCTCCCAGCGGGTGCCCAAGCGCCATCGCGCCGCCCCACGCGTTAATACGTTCAGCGGGCAAACTCAAGTCGCTGGCAGATGCCAGTACCTGAATCGCAAAAGCTTCGTTGATTTCGTAAGCCGCGATGTCGTCAGGGCCAATATTGTTGCGGGCGAAGAGTTTGTTCATCGCTGGAACCGGACCCACGCCCATGACTTCTGGTGCCACATGAGCCACCGTCACGTCCACGATCTCTAACCACGACGCGCAACCCATCTCTCGCGCGACCGTTTCACTCACGACCCAGCCGCTGGTGGCTCCGTCGGTGATTGGCGAACTGGTCGCTGCGGTAACCGTTCCGTCGTCTGCAAAGGCGGGCTTGAGGCTGGCGATCTTTTCGCGATTCACGGGGTAACGAATAAACTCATCCTTCTCAATCAGGTATGGGTGAATCTGATTCGCGTAATCGCCGCGCTCGTACGCCTTGAACGCATTCTCGTGGCTGATGGCCGCGAGATCTTCCTGCATCTCACGCGTAATTTGAGGATATCGCTTCGCAACATTTTCGGCGGTCTGACCCATGGACACATACGCTTGGGGCACGGTTTGCTTGATCCGTTCCGACTCGGAAAATCCCTCACCGCGCCGAGTAATGCGACTCATGGATTCAATCCCAGCCGTCAAATAGACGTCGCCCCACCCTGCCGCAATCTTTGACGCCGCCATCGCGACGACTTCGAGGCTACTCGCGCACAATCGGTTGACGGTTGCTCCGGCGACTTGAAAACCGGCACCCAGTCCACACATTCTGGCGGTGTTGTAGCCCTGTTCGCCCTCTGGGTAGGCGCAACCGACGAGTAAGTCGCAGGTGCGTTCTTTCAAGTCGGGATGTCTGTTGGCTTGGGCGGAAAGCAGTTCGACGAGGAGATCGTCGGCACGCGTATCTTTATAGGCGCCTTTGAAGGAGCGTCCGAATGGTGTGCGAAGTCCGCCAACAAATACTGCTTTCGTCATGATGTTGTCCGTCGTCTGATTCGGTGTGAAGATTCAGGGATTTGAATCGGACACGCGCGTGAAGTCCAGGAGCTATTTCAAAACTGTTCGTAGTACCGGCTTTAGCCGGAATTGAGTATGGAATTTCCGCCTAAAGGCGGTACTACAAACTTCCGAATTCAGGTTTTGAAATAGCTGCCAGGCTTGGCTCGCTATTTTTGGATGTCAGGCCAGCAACTCGTTGCTGAGGCCGAGATTCTCTCTGGATACGCCGTCGGCAAGTTTCGCAATGCGGAATGCTGTACCGTTCGGTTCAAAAATACCCAGGTTGGTAACGATGGTTGTTACGACTGCTGTCCCAGTCAACGGCAGTGAGCATTCTTTCATCAGTTTGCAATCGCCTTTCTTGGTGAAGTGCGAAAGCATGATGATTACATTTCTGGCTCCGTTCACCAGATCCATCGCGCCGCCCATCCCGGCGACTTTCTTGCCCGGGATCATCCAGTTGGCGAGGCCGCCCGCAACGTCGACTTGCATACCACCGAGAACACAGTAATCGATATGGCCCCCGCGAATGATGCCAAAGCTGGTCGCGCTGTCGAAGTAACTGACACCCGGCTGGACAGAGATACTCTCTTTCCCCGCGTTGATAAGCGTCGGGGACATCGTTTCTTTTGTCGGCCGGCCTTTGACACCGAGCACACCATTTTCCGAATGAATGAATACGCCTTTGTTGGAAGGCATGCGCTGGGCAATCAACGTCGGCATGCCGATGCCAAGGTTGAGGCTGCAACCATCGGACAAAGTGGCGATGATCTCATCGGCCATTTGTTCTTTGGACCAACCGGATGGTGGTGAGGTTTTATTCATGGTGTGTTAAGTGGATTGGTGGGGTGATGTAACGGGCGGGCGTGGCTTGGCAGGTGTGGCTTGGCGGGAGGGC
>CALHZT010000337.1 GCA_938040995.1 uncultured Pirellulaceae bacterium
ATTCCGCGTCGCCATCGTTCGGCCTGCGCAGCAACTTGAGGCCGGACGATGGCGATGTGGAACGGGCGGCCCATTCTGAAGAGCTTGAGTGAGGATGCACTATCCTCTCAAATTACCCACTCATTCCGTGTGTGAGCCCAAAAGTCAAAGCCGATCTTGCCGCGACCTGGCCGGATTTGCCAACTGCCGGCGAGACGGAAAAGTCAGAAAAATCAATCGTCTTCGACGTGGGCGACGCAATGGTGACACTCACGCTGATGCCCGGCCCCATTCCGTGGAGCGATCTGGAAGGTCCGTGTCAGACGAGTGTGCTCTTCCCCAATGCGATCGAAATCCTCAAACCTCACCGGGCACACTTGTTGATCGCCATCCTGTTTAAGGGCCAACCAACACCCGTCGAAAGATCGACTCTGCTGACCCAGGTAACTGCGTCTGTGCTGAACGTTTGCGAGGCAGCACTCGGTGTTTACTGGGGAAATGCAACGATGGTGATCCCGAAGGACCTTTTTCGCGAAGTTGCGATTGAGTCGTTGCCCGAACCGCCTGGGCTCATCTGGATAGATTTTCGAGTCGGTCCCAACGAGGAGGGCAGCACATCCGGATTCACTTGCGGAATGAAAGCACTCGGCCTCATGGAACTGGAGACGGAGAATGCAACAGAATCCCCGGGGGAGCTGAGAGAACGGTTTGAAGGCCTCGCGTGGTACCTGCTTGAGAACGGGCTGGTGGTCAAAGATGGACACACAATCGGCGAGGATGCAAATACGCGGATACGCGTCGACTACACCAATTCTTCATTCGGTCACCAGTCCCAGGTCATGCGACTGGACTACTCCGGTACCCGCAAGAAGAAAAAAGGCTGGTTCGGTCGTGGATAGTAACTGTTCGACAGATAACGATCTCATCAGACCTACGCGAACCAGGCGATAGTCGGTATCGTATTGCATCACACAGGAACAAACCGTCCGACCGAACCGTCTTTTCCATGAACATTTTTCGCATTGCCTGGCGTAGTATTCAGCAACGAGGTTTGGCCTCGCTGCTGACCGCTATATCGATGGCATTGGGCGTCATGCTCGTCGTCGCCGTGTTGCTGATTTCAGGTGTTGTGACGGAATCGTTCCGGAGCAACTCCAGTCTCGGCTACAACATGATCGTTGGAGCCAAAGGCGGCAGTCTTCAGCTGGTACTCAATTCGGTCTTTTATCTGAGTAAGCCGATTGAGAATATCCCGTACGACTTTTACCAGGAATTCCTGCCGGCCAGCGAACGAAACAATGGGAAGCGGGGCGAGTTCAAGCCGGTTACCAAATTCGCGATCCCACTTTGTCTTGGTGATTATTATCAGGGCTTTCGGGTGGTCGGGACCACTCCGGAGATGTTTGAAGACTTCGTCTACGATCCTGAGAAGAATCGCAAGTACGAATTTTCGTCAGGTCGAAACTTCAAGGAATTCACGCCTGAGCATGGTTACTTTGAGGCAGTCCTCGGATCGCAGCTGGCGAAGACATGCGGGCTCAAGGTTGGGGACCGATTCTCGCCGACTCATGGACCCGAAGGCGACGCGCACGACGAGTTCTTCATCGTCGGAGTACTGGCGCCGTCCGGAACACCGAACGATCGCGCGGCTTTCGTGAACCTGGAAGGATTCCTTCTACTGGACGGACACGCCAAAACAGCGTCCGAAGCCAGTCGCACCTGTCCGCACTGCGGAGAGAAACTGCTTGTTCAAACGCGACTTACCAAAGAACAGGCCGCAGCACCGCCTCCATCCGTGACTACATGGGAATCGTACGAAGGGGATCTCGACAATGTAAGCGAACTGGATGAGAAGCGCCGCCGCATGACACCGCTGCCCGTCGACCAGAGAGAAGTCACCGCGATCCTGCTGCGAACCGTCAGCCCGCTCGTGTCGCAAGGCCTGGTGAGCAAGATCAACGAACCGGATGCCGCAGGCGGCAATATTGCGCAAGCTGTCCTTCCCATCTTTGAAATCACGCAGCTCTTCGACAAGATCGTTGGTCCCATCAAGTGGGTACTGCTCGTGATCACTGCGATGGTATGCGTTGTATCCGGAGTCAGCATATTCGTCAGCATTTACAATTCCATGAGCGAACGCCGCCATGAAATTGCGGTCATGCGGGCGCTTGGAGCGGGCCGTCAGAAGATTATGGCCATCGTGTTGCTCGAGTCGGTACTGCTTTCACTCGCCGGCGGATTCTTCGGGTGGCTGGGCGGTCACCTGCTGATCGGTGGACTTGCCAGTCCACTCATCGAAGAGCGAACGGGGGTTTCGGTAGGGATATTCGATTTTGCCCCCAAAGTGTCGATCTTTGAGTTCCTTAGCGACTCGCCCCTGATCGAATGGAGTATCTCCAGCGAATTCCTGCTGGTGCCTGCCTTGGTGATCCTCGCAATCATGGTTGGTTTTTTGCCAGCACTGTCGGCCTACCGTACCGATGTGTCCAAGTCGCTAAGTGCCTCACCATAGGCTTTTTCCGCCGCCGTGCCGGGTTCACTGTGGGGTAAAATACAGGTGCGTGCCAGCATCAAATATTGGCAAATTTGGTGGCTTGGGCGTTGTTCGGCCGAATCGCTGGACGATAAAGTAGCTACGTGGGCCGAATGGGGCCTTTTTCATTTTTTGCAGCACTATCTTCGCACAATTGCATCCAGAGATTTGTCATGAAACATTCAGGATTGCAGCGTTCATTTTCCGGCAGCCACCTGGCGGTGCTGGTTTCGATTTGCCTGATCACCGTCGGCTCGGCTCTGCTTGCCCCCGTCGTGGCGTGCCCTTTCTGCAGCGCGGTCTCACAAACGTTCGCGGAAGAAATTGGATCGCTCGATGCTGCTGTGCTGGTCAAACTGACAATGCACGGCAAAGCCGACCCGAACGACGAAGATGACGACGGCTACACAGCGACTCCACGAAGTGAATTCGAAGTCATCGAGGTCCTCAAGGGAGAAGCGCACGTCAAAGTCGGCGAGAGAATCAAAACGCACTTCTTTGGCAAACCACACGGCGGTACGTTCATCGTCATGGGAACCGACTGCCCCGATACCATCTGGACATCTCCACTCGCTCTCTCCGAAGACGGCGTCGCGTATATCAAGAAAGTTGTCACACTTCCAGCCGACGCAACTCGCCTGCAGTTCTTCCAGAACTACCTCGAAGACTCGGATGAGATGCTGGCGAGAGATGCTTACGACGAATTTGCCAACGCACCGTACTCGGATGTAATCGCCCTCAAGCCGCACATGGACCGCGAGAGCATTCTTGGATGGATCAAAGCTACCGATACGGTACCGGCAAGTCGCCGACGACTGTATCTGACCATGCTTGGAGTCTGCGGCGAAAAATCAGATGCGAAATTGCTCGAAGGGTACATGCGTTCGGATGACCGGGAAGCCAAACTCGGTATGGACGCGATGATCGCCTGCTACCTGACTCTGCTGGGCCCCGATGGCATGGAGACAATCAAGGAACTGTTTCTCGCCAACAAGGATTCGGAGTACGCCGACACCTACTCCGCGATCATGGCTTTGCGTTTTCACGCCGGGAATACCGAAGTTCTTCCCAAAGAAAAAATCCTGGACGGATTCCACTGCCTGCTGGAACGACCGGACCTCGCGGACCTCGTGATCCCGGATCTGGCCCGCTGGGAAGACTGGTCGATCATGCCTCGTTTACTTGAGCTATTCAAAGATGCCGATGCCGAGTCGAACTGGATTCGTGTTCCGATCGTAAACTACGTACGAGCCTGTCCGCTCGAAGAAGCCGACGAACTGATGGACAAGCTGAAAGAGATTGACCCCGCTGCGGTCAAGCGTGCCAGCACATTTTTTCCGATCGCACCGAAGGGCAAACAGCCGGTTCAGTCGTCGAAACTGGATAATTTCCCAGGCGATGGTGAAGAGCAATATGCCCTGGCAGGCGGAACAGAAGAGACTTTTACGCCGCCGTCGCGACCGCCTGAAGTTGGCCAACTGGATGAACTGACGCCGGCTGCCGGAACCGTAACCCACGAAGAAGTCGAAGATCTCTTCGCGAGAGACGCCAAAAAGCGGCGAGTTTGGCCGGCGGTTGTCGGTTTGATCGCGCTCGGCGCCATTGGACGGGCGCTGGTTGGCAGTCGAAACTAGAACCATCAGGACCAGCAATCCAAAGAAGGCTTGAAGCAGGTCCCAGAAAGTCGAAGAAGATGAGCAGCACGGTTTCAGACAATTCAAACGTGATGGACGAGATTGATGACTCGGGCAACGCTGCCTACGACGATTATCGCGTGCTAAGCGTACTCGCGGTTGCTTCCGTGCTCATCGCGATTATTTCTCTACCGGCGCTGTTCTTTATCAAGCTGTGCTTTCTGCCTGTCACGGGACTCGTTCTTGGATTCAAGGCGATTCGCGAAATATCAGCGAGGCCTGGCGAACTGACGGGATTGGGACTGGCCCGGGCTGGATTGTTTCTTTCGGCGGCGATCTTTCTTGGCAGCATCGCCATTGCGACAACGATTTACCTCACCGAAGTTCCAGAAGGTTACGAGCGGATCAGCTTTATCGACATGCAGCCAGATGATGCGCACCCCGAATTGCCGGTGCCGCCTTATGCGATCGAGCGAAACGGCCAGAAGGTTTTCGTAAAGGGCTACGTGTATCCCGACGATACCAAAAGTGAATTGCACCGATTCGTTCTGGTTCCGGATATGGGAACCTGCTGTTTTGGTGGCCAACCGGCTTTGACCGACATGATTGAGGTGACGCTGAAAGATCCGCTGCGGATCAAGTACTCGCTCAAGAGGCGGCGTCTGGGTGGCATTTTGAAAGTCGACACACGGAAGAAGCCTGTATCTGGACTGGGTGGCGTTTACTATCAACTGGATGCGGACTACGTCAAATGACCAAGAATCAGAAACCCGGCTCATCCTTCTTCCTGCGTTCGCTCAATCGTTCGCTCGTGCGTTCGTTTGTAAAATGCGCCATTTGCACCGCGCTCGTTGGTTTTGTGATCGCAATCCCAGGATGCAAAGAAGAGCAGGCAAGTGCGGTTTCCGTTCCTGATGCTGTTGATTCTGTTGAAACGCCGGTCGGCGAGCAAACGACTGAATCAGACGACGCCACATCGAAATCCGGCGATGCCCCGGACGACGCAACTGACAAGGATGATGACACTGCACCAGAAATCGCAGCGACACCATTGATGCGACGTCCTCCGCCGCAAGAACAAATTGGAGCTCCGGAACCAAAATCGCGGCAACGATCGACTCTTCGACGAGGCGGTGTACGCGACATCATTTTTGACGACCTGGAGTTCGAGATCGAACCGGACCAGCACTACGAACCGGAAATGCTGACTGACAAAATTCGCAAGCTCGACGGCAAGAAGGTCATCTTACGTGGTTTCATGGACAGCTCGTCCATCTTTCAGAGGAAAGGCATCAAGCAGTTTGTTCTGATTCGCGACAACTCCATCTGCTGCTTCGGTCCGGGCGCCAAGATCTACCACAATGTCCAGATTGATATGGACGGCAAAGCGAGTGCAGAATTCCCCGGTCTCAAGCCAATGGAAATCGAAGGCAAGTTTTCCATTAAACCGTGGACCAACCCAGGCGACGGCAAAGTCTATTCAGTCTTTCACATTCTGGCCACCAAAGCGAAGTAAAGTAGCGGCGCTACGCCGGACTATATAGATCGAGTGTCGTCGGCTAGGCGTGCGCACCTGAACAATTCTTCGAGCTTTGTCAGTTGGCTGGATACTTCATCTGGAATATCTTCGGGGCTCGCATATTTGACCAACTGGTGTAATTCACCCTTGCGCAGCAACATGGCAACGCCAAGATCTACACTCAATCTGCGGAAGAACTCTTCAGCGAGACTGCTCAATTTGATTCGTTCGGTCTTGGTATCCCAAATTAGCCGTTTTTGGTCGGACGATGCTTCGTTGTAGGTTCTGAAATCATCAACTTTGCCGTCAAAAACCACTTCAACAATCAGTTGATCAAGAATTTGAGAGGCTCTGTCAGCTTCAGCAAAAAGGGGCTCGTTTTGATAGCTGTTGCGAACGAACTTCAGGAGAAGTTCCGGCCTGACGAAGTAATTCTCGGTCTCATATCTTTTCCAATAGACGACTTCCAGGCCCCCGTCAGAAAGCCCTGTTCGACTCTTCCCGTCACTGTCCAGAATCGCGAGACCTCGCAGTTTTGGCATCACGCCTCGTAATCCGAAGAAATGGGTCCGTGGAGTAACCCCAAAACTACCCTCGACTCTCTCGATCTCCTGGTCGAGCGATAAATCCGGATAGTTGTCCTGAACATAGAAAACATTCATGCGATCATCCCATACCGTGAGCACCGGGTGATCAATCAACTCTGCCAGTGCACGCAACATGTCGACGTCCGTACTTCCCTCGACATAGAGAACATACCCTCGCTCAAGGGCCCGGACGTAATGCGCCGCTCCGAAATGCTTAAGTGCGTTTTTGATGTCGCTTTTGCTTGCGAGGTCATCTGCCTTTCCTTCGAGCAACAGCGTTAGATTCGTGTCAACGGCCTCGTCGAGGATAACTTCAGAGTGCGTGACAAGGATAACCTGAGAGCCGTTACGATTTGCAATATCCCGAAGCAGCACGAATACCTGTTTTTGCCTGAGAATCTCCAGATGGGCATCGGGTTCATCGATCAGCAGCACGCTTTTTTGGTGAGAAAACAGGTAGGCCAGGATCAGCAGCATCTGTTGAAATCCGCGACCTGATACGGAGATATCGAGTGCTTCTTTGACATCCTGTTGACGAAAAGTAAGGTCGATCGAACCTCGAGCGTTTTCGTATGGGTCTCCAAGATCGACACCGAACAGTCGGTCCATCAACTGCTTCACCTGCAGCCAGTCGCCAGTCGACTCGTTGTGCACCATCAGGCAAAGATTCCGGAGCACCTGTGCAGTTTGCCCCTGCCCCAAAAGCACATCTACCCGATTGGGAACCAGAATCGGCTCTTCCGTTTCAAGGCCTGACATGGGGTAAAGCAAATCCACATTAATTTCTGATGCGTACTCGAGTAGCTCAAGATTTTTTCGTGATTCCCCGTCCGGAGTGCAATAGATCAGGTCGTCACCCTGATTGCGAAAACTCATTGAAATCTCGTGAGTTTTCTGATTCCATCGAACTCCCACAGTGATTGTCAGTCGAATTGTTTCATTCGCCCTCCGAACGTTTGTATTGTGCCAAAAATACCTGGTTCTTTTGACAGGTACAGCGAGAATTGCAAGACGATTCAGTGGTGTGGCTGTACGTTCGGCAGCCGTTGATTCTCTTCGCGCTTCCAGCCAGGTTCCGAGGGCTTGCGACCAAAGTGCAATCGCCTGGATCACACTGGTTTTTCCGCAGTTGTTTGGACCGATAAGTACAGCCGGATTATGCCCGAGCTCGATCCGCTGCCTGTCGCCGAACCGTTTGAAATTTTCCAGCTCAACAAATTCGAAGAGTGCCATAATTCCTGCTCAACCCGGGTTTGCAAACTTCGTCGATGGTATGGTTCGTTGCCCGCCATTACCAGTGGCGTTCATACAGGGGCCTGCTGAATAGGTCAATTGCGTACCAGTCTGGCAGTTGGCCGGCAGAATGGCCTGGCACTTTTCGTTCTTCGTTCATCGTCTAAAGTGTGTTTGACCAATTCGGACACCCCCACTTGCGCACCGACCCATTATGCCCAATCGACTCGCTGAAGAAACCAGTCCGTACCTTTTGCAGCACAAAGACAACCCTGTCGACTGGTACCCGTGGTGTGATGAGGCGCTGGAACGTGCCAAGGCCAAAGACCAGCCGATTTTTCTGTCCATTGGCTATTCGGCGTGTCACTGGTGCCACGTCATGGAACATGAGAGTTTCGAAAACGATGAAATCGCCAGCCAGCTGAACGAGCATTTTGTCTGCATCAAAGTCGACAGAGAAGAACGGCCAGACCTCGACAGCATCTACATGAACGCGGTGCAATTGATGACCGGTCGTGGCGGCTGGCCGATGTCCGTTTTTCTGACGCCGGATCTCAAGCCGTTTTATGGTGGGACCTACTGGCCACCACAAGCCCGGCAAGGCATGCCTGGTTTTGAGCAGGTCATCGCTGCGGTCCAGGATGCCTGGACCAATCGCCGCGAACAGGCTGTCGATCAGGCCCAACAACTGACCGATCGCATCCGGGAAATTGGCGTCGCCAAACGTACTGACGAATTCCTGTTGGCGAACGGCAAGATGCTGGTCGAATCGGCCACCAAACTCGAACGCGCTTTTGATTTTACGAACGGTGGATTTGGATCGGCTCCCAAGTTCCCGCACGCAATGAATCTGGAGCAGCTACTTCGCATCTGGCACCGCACCCAGCGCGACGGCGTGTTGGAAATGGTCACACTGAATCTGGACAAGATGGCCGATGGCGGCATTTACGATCACCTCGCTGGTGGCTTTGCCCGCTATTCGGTGGATGAGCGGTGGTTGGTGCCTCACTTCGAAAAGATGCTCTACGACAACGCGTTGCTGACCGGCATCTATCTCGACGCGTACGTCGCTACCGGCAATGAACGGTACGCAGACGTGGTTCGCGAGACGTGCGGCTATGTTCTCAAATACATGACCGACGACGTGGGCGGTTTCCATAGCGCCGAGGATGCTGACAGCGAAGGCGTTGAAGGGAAGTTTTACGTCTGGGACCAGGCGGAGATCGCCGAACTGTTGGGTGCGGAACTGGCTGAAAAGTTCTGCTACGTGTATGACGTGACGCCGGGAGGAAACTTCGAAGGCCACAACATTCTCAATCTGCCCAAGTCGATTGAGCAGTGCGCGCAGCTGAAGAACTGGGACCTGGCAGCACTGAAAGAAGAGCTTGCCAGGGCCCGGCGCATCCTGTTAAACAAGCGGAACGAGCGGATTCGCCCTGGAAAAGACGACAAGATCCTCGTCAGCTGGAATGCAATGATGATCGACAGCATGGCGCGAGCCGGCGCGGTGCTCGAAGCGCCAGAGCTCGTGGCGGCTGCGGTCAAAGCCGCCGGGTTTATCTGGGAGCAGATGCGCCGCGAAGATGGTCGACTGCTTCACGCCTGGCGAGCCGGAAAAGCACGTTTCGCCGCCTACCTTGACGACTATGCCTGTATGGCGAACGCCCTGGTGACACTCTACGAAGTCACCTTTGATGAATCGTACATCGACCATGCGGTCTTTCTTGCCGAGACGATTCACAAGCAGTTCAACGATCCCGACGGTCGCGGCTTTTTCTTTACGGCCAATGATCACGAGACGTTGATCGTGCGACAAAAAGATCTGCACGACAGTTCGGTGCCGAGTGGCAATGGCATGGCCGCGATGGTGTTCACGCGACTTGGAAAACTGTGTGGCCGAGCCGACTTGCTCGCGGACGCGAGAGACATTCTTGACTTTGCCGCCGAGATCATGGCTCAATCGCCGATGGCTTCGGGACAGCTTCACAATGCACTCGACATGGTGATGGGGCCGACACCTGAGATTGTGCTTCTCGGCGAAACAAATGAACCTGGCACCGCGGATGCGTTGACCAGATTGTGGCAATCGTTCATTCCCAACCGCGTGGTAGCTTGTCGACCTGCTGCCAACGCATCCAACGGTTCCCGATGCCTGGATCCTATTTTCGTGGGTAGAACCCCTCTCTACGGCAGCCCAACCGTCTTCGTTTGCCAGAAGTTCGCATGTTCCGCACCCGTTAGCGGGAAGCAGGCAACCATCGCGAAATGGGAACATCTTGTTGCGATGGGGCAAAGTCTGCCTGATCTGGTCGGCTAAATGCCGGGAAAAGCGGACGAAATCCGGTTGATAAGATTCACCTGTGATGGGAAAGTGTTATCTAGATCACTAGCAGAAAGTAACTTTTTCGGGGAGAAGCACTTTGGGAAAAAGTAACCAGAACCGCCGGGCCAACCTGAGACTTGAGCCACTAGAGCACCGCCGGGTTTTGGCTCAGCTGCTCCCGGATCTTTTCGCGTGGGAAGGTGATTCCAACGACTACCTTCACGATTATCGCATTGAAGGTGATCTACTTCGTTTCTCTACAGCGCTCGCCAATGGTGGCGAAGGGCATCTGGAGATCCGGGGCGGTGCGGCCCTGCCGAGCGGCAACCAGGAAGTCTTCCAGCGCATTTATGATACCGACGGTTCCTTCGAAGACACGCTGGCTGGTGAATTCACGTATCACCCAAGTCATAGCCACATCCACTTTGACGGCTATGCGAGCTACAACCTTCTCGATGTTGCTGATGACGGCACGCCGGGCGATGTCGTTGCCACTGGCGGAAAAGTCAGCTTTTGCCTGATTGACATCCGTCGGCTGCCTGGAACTACCGACAGTTCGAATTACGGGGGATGCGGTTCGGTCGTGCAAGGCATTTCTGCAGGTTGGACCGATGTTTATGGGAGCGGTCTCTCGGATCAGTGGGTGAATATCTCGACGGTTCCCGATGGTGACTACTTCCTCGAAATCACCGTCGACCCAGACAATCAGCTCATAGAGTCTGACGAAACAAATAACATCACGACGGTCCCCGTCTCTATTAATCGCGGTGGCACGTCGACTGGCGACATTTACGAAGACAACAATACGTTTGGAACGGCGGCCGACCTCGGAGTTGTGGCTTACAGCGACACGCCGGGCCTTTCAATTCATACCGATACAGACGTCGACTACTTTGAGTTTGTTGCCGCGGACACCGGGCAACTGGATGCCTCGATTCTATTTACCCAGTCGCTGGGTGATCTCGATCTTGCATTCTACGACGTCAACCGAAACCTGATTGCGGAATCCAGCACGACGAACGATCTGGAAGAGATTTCCGTCAGTGTTGTGGCGGGAGACACCTATTTCATCAAGGTCGAATCTCCATCTGGAGATATCAACGGATATGACCTTGAGATTGACGGCCCTGGCGTATTGACCACGACAACCGTCAGTAGCACGGATCCAAATCTCTCAATCAGCATTCCCGACGACGGCCCAGCGATAACCAGCACGCTTGAAGGGCCAAACATGTCGCTCTCCGATGTGAATCTGGTCTTCGAAGATCTGAATCACACCTTTCTCGGTGACCTGAGGATTCAACTCACCTCGCCGGCGGGCACAACCACGACACTCCTCCGAGCCGGCAATGAAGATCCCGAAGGCTTCCTCGGAACCGAAGAGGATTTCGTAAACACCGTCATTGACGACCAGTCGCCCACATTCCTCGGTGATGCCAACGCACCGTTTACGGGCTCATTCAACGTTAGTCACTCCAGTGTTGGTGACAATCCACTTGCAGTATTCAACGGAGAGAATGCCGAAGGCACCTGGACCATTTCTGTACAGGATCGCTGGGGCGGTGATACAGGTTCACTGAACGCATGGGGAATTCAGTTTTCGGGTGTGGATACAGTCGATGGCGATCGCTTCGAAAGCAACAACGACTTCCCGTTTGCAACCGAACTGGGAACGCTCGGCTCAACTACCGAGTCGGACTTGAGCATTCACGAAGCTGGCGACAGGGACTTCTTCCGCTTTGAAGCAGAATTTGACGGATACGCGAGCGTGAATGCACTGTTTGATCACGCGCTAGGCGATATCGAACTGGTTGTCTACGATGCAAACCTGACCGAAATCGGACGTAGCCAGTCGTCCACTGATAACGAGTCGCTGGAATTGCTCGTTGGAGAAGGTGACCTCTACTATGTCGAAGTCACCGGAGTTGCAGGAAGCACCAACGACAACTACGGACTGAATATTTCTGCCACCGCGCCAAGCGGCGATCTGAACGGTGACGGCAGCATCAACGTCGCGGATGTCGAGCTGTTCTGTGGTGCCCATTCCAGTGGCAACATGGACACCCTTTACGATCTCAATGCGGACGGCATCGTCGATGCAGCGGACGGCGAAACCCTGGTGTTTGACATGATGGGTATGCTTCCCGGCGACGGGAACTTCGATGGTTCAGTGGACGCTTCGGACTTCAATATCTGGAATGAGCACAAGTTCAGTAGCGGCTGCTACACCGAAGGCGATTTTAACTTCGACAATGTTGTCGACAGTTCGGACTTCAATGTCTGGAATGAAAACAAATTCACGACCAACAATCCTTTTGTTGTTGCTTCCACGACGGATTCGGTCGGAATTGAGATTGATATTGTTGAAAAGCAATCGACTGAAGCCGGGCAATTTGCCAGCCGCGAAGCTTTGATCAATCGCAATCTGGTCGCGGTCCCGGCAGCAGCGGCCTACGCTCCCGAAGCGTTCTCAAGCCGGGCGTCGGTCATTGACCGCGTGTTTGGTGCAGATGCTGACGATTCGAACGACAGCCTGGATCTTGACTGGTAGTCTCGACAAAGTCGTATTTGAGCCAAGTTGAAACTCAATCGCTGGCGGCAGCAGCCGTCAGCGATTTTGTAACCGTTCACGGATATTGACGTTCCTTCCAGGTTCGAAAGTTCGAGAGGGTCGGGCACCAATTTTCAGCGTTTGTCCGCAAAGCGAAATAAGCCAGTTTGCCGCCGAAAAATTGAGCCAGCCCCCTGCCTGCGTGAACGGTTACGCGATTTTTCATGCGCTGGCCGGTCGCGTCAGGAAGCACTTTCATACTTCGTTGCTTCGTCCGTTTAATCGCGTCTACTGACGCTGACGAACGCAGAACAATGCGGCCAGACCAGACAGGAGAAGAGTCAGGCAGCCAGGTTCGGGAACAACGGTTGTTGGAGGCAAGCCTGCCGTCTGGAACTTGTTGTCATTCCAGATGTTGAAGTCGGAGACATCCACGCTGCCGTCGGCATTGAAATCCCCGGCACTCCAAGCGGCGTTGGTGCTGAACTTGTTCTCGTTCCAGATATTGAAATCCGAAACGTCGACGGCCCCGTCAAGGTTGGCGTCGCCTTCAAGGTACCGGGCCGCAACCGGCAGGTTGGCAGCTCCGCCCAGTGTTCGCCACTCGAACAGGTCCTTGCTGTCCACACGACCATCCCCCGAAAGATCGAACACGGGGGTATTGAGACCGGCAGCAATGTCCTCGACGACCAGATCCAGGTCAGCGACATC
>CALHZT010000338.1 GCA_938040995.1 uncultured Pirellulaceae bacterium
GTCGATTTTTTCCTGAGTGAAAATGCAGGACTGTTTGAGCGAGTCGCACCGGATGCCGTTGGTGGACGAAAACTCGTTGTCCCTTTCAACAAAATTGACGCGATCAAGATTACCGAAGCCGTAGACAGTCAGATTTTTGCACCGAGCGGATTCATGCCCGTCGCAACGACGAGCACTGCCTGATAGACAGGTTTCCCGGCGGCAAACATGCGACGAATTTACCTCGACTATAACGCGACGACTCCTATCGCTCCCAGCGTTGCGGAAGCGATCCAGCCTTTCGTTGCGGAGCACTTCGGGAACCCTTCGAGTGATCATGCACCTGGTCGAGTCACCAGGCATGCTGTCGAAGAAGCCCGCGGGCAAGTCGCCAATCTTCTTGGTGCCGATGCCGAAGAGGTCGTGTTCACCGGAGGCGGATCGGAAAGCATCAACCTTGCCGTCAAGGGAGCCTGCTTCCACCCGGATCGCTGGCAGCAGTTTGTTCATGAGCAGCAGGGACATCTCGTTATCTCTGCGATCGAGCACCCTGCTACGACGGCTCCCGCCAGTTACCTGGAAAGGCTCGGGTTCGATGTCAGTGTTGCAAAATGCGACTCGAACGGCGTCGTTTCAGCCGACGAGATCAAATCGTTGATTCGTGACGATACGATTCTCGTGAGCGTAATGCACGCGAACAACGAAACGGGCGTCATCCAACCCATCGCCGACATGGCAACCGTATGCCGCGAAAATAAAGTCCTCTTTCATACGGATGCGGCCCAGTCGGTGGGAAAAATCTCCACGCGAGTCGAAGAGTTGGGCGTTGATCTGATGAGCATCGCGGGTCATAAACTCTACGCGCCAAAAGGTGTTGGAGCTTTATACATCCGACGCGGAGTCGATCTGGAACCGTTGATTCATGGTGCCGGCCATGAGTTTGGGCTGCGAGCCGGAACAGAGAACGTGCCCTACATCGTTGGGCTGGGGAAAGCCGCCGGGCTCGCTTCCAAAGGCGACGAAGCCAACAAGTCGCGATTGTGTGAACTTCGCGATCGACTTCAGCTTCGCCTGACCGAGGCGATAGATGGTTTGACCGTCAACGGTGGACTTGTCGAGCGGCTGCCCAACACGCTGAGTGTGAACTTCCCGAAAGTAAGTGGGCATGAGATTCTCGCCCGAATTCCGGAACTGTGCGCTTCGACGGGAGCCGCCTGTCACAGTGGCGAAGCCGCCCTCTCGGCGACTCTCAAGGCGATGGGCCTTTCGGCGGACACGGCGCAAGGCACTATTCGGTTGAGCGTTGGATGGCCGACTTCGATTGAAGAAGTCGATAGAGCTGGCAACTTGCTCGTCGAATCGTGGAAAGCACTGGCCTCGTGATTTGTGCCAGCCAAGTTAAGGCTGGCTGTCCAAGTTATGGTTGGCTGTCCAAGTTATGGTTGGCTGTAGTGGACGAGGCCACGAGTCCGTTCCTAACGCGTCGCGTCGCGGGACTCCTGGCCTCGTCCACTACCTAAAAGTCAAAACGGTCACAAACACCAAGGCGTTCACTCGCCAACGACAACCTCCCGTTTCTCCAGGTCAAACTCTTCTCCAGCCGCGAGAGCCACGAACCCCGGGCTTTCTTTCCCGTCAGCATCGACCGGTTGACTGCGGTCGTAGAAAAAAACCTTCCCTCGACCAACAATTTTGGCCCGAGATTTTTCTACGACGATTGCCGTTGATTCATCAATTCCAATCCCAAGCAACTGCGGGTACTTCTCCACCAGCGTCGTCATGTCTTTTTGTCGCCCTCGTTGAGAGAAGTGCTGATCGATCGCAACACCCGACAGAAAACCGAGGCCACCACGTTCATATCCTGCCGCCAGAATACTCAAGTTGCCAATCGGCGTCGCCCTCGCCAGGAAACGCCCCTGAATCGACGCGCCGGCAGACGAACCACCAATGACACCGCCACGGTGTAGCACACCTTTCATCATGCGATGCGCCTTTGTTCCGTACCACGAATCAGCAAAATTCCATTGCCTGCCGCCACCGAACCAGAGCATCGTCGCGTCTTTTAAAGGCGTGAGAAATTCATCGTCAGTATTCGCCTTGTTGCGGTCTTTTGTGTGCAGGAAAGTCGCGTGTTTCACACCCATGCGTTTCCAGCTTTGCACCGTGCGTTGACGTTGGCCGACATCTTCAGCTTCGCTGCATGGGATGTACACCAGCCGGGCATGTTCGAGTCCGCCCGCCTTTTCGATCATCTCCGTGAACAGGCCATTCGGGACGCCACCGCCACCAACGATGTACAACGATCCGTTTTCAACAAATGGCGATTTCGGACTGGCGGCTGGAAAACGTTCCAGCGTCTGATCGATTGCAATTCGACGCCACTGAGCCAGATCTGCCCGTGTCACGGCCGTCGGAGTACGTCGTGACTTGATGGTTTGAAACTTTGCCGGGTTCGACTGGCATGCGGCGACAGCCAGCGTTGTTGATCCTCCGAACGGCAACAGTGTACGGCCGGAAATCATCAGCATCGTTTCCGGTTCAATCGCAATACCGAGGCTGCGTTTGTGATTCGACAGAAACGAAGTCAGCCTGTTCTTTGATTCTGAATCGCCATCAAATTCGCAATCGACATAGCAACCCGGAATCAGATCCAACGGTGGTTCAGAATCGCTACCAGAGATATCGCCCAACATTCCGGCCCAAGCCGCATCGGCAATCAGACAGCCTCCTCGGTCAATAAAGGAAGCGAATTCGCCGCGCATGTCCCCGAGCTGGCTCGCCGTGAAAGCGTCGCCCGAAATGTAGACAGCGTCAGCGTTCTGAAGTGCTGTTTTCAGTTTGTCGTTGCCAGCCTCGGCTTGATCAACGTTGCTGATGTCGGTGAGCAATTCTTTAAGTTCGTTACCAAACGCATCTTGCTCAGGCGCGAACGAAACCACCCGCTTTTCTTTCAAAATCTCCGCCAGAATTCTATCGACCGATTGGAGATCCTTGAGTCCGCGATTGATAAAGATGCGGCCACCGATTTTCAGTTTTTCGGGCCAGTCATCAAACCTCTCGTCGAATACAGGGCGAATGCTGGTGGGCAATTCCTGCGATACGGCAACGCGTTGATACCCTGCCGACGCAACCATCACGATGGCAAGCAATAAGATTTTGAGAAAATGTGTCATCCGGTTCCAGTCGCCAGTCGGCGCACTATTGATTACTGGCTCTCAAGAATACGGGATTTTTCCATGGCCTCTTCTGCCAGGCGGATAAATTCCTGGTTTTGCGTTCCAGCCCACGCACGCTGGTAGGTGACACTCATCGCCGTAAAATTAAATGCGTCAGTGGCATCAATTTCACAAGCCTTCTGTCCATGCTTGACGGCATCTTCGTGCTTGTTCAGCCGGCCATAGATAACGGCGAGGGCAAGATGAGCCAGCACATGCTTGTCGTCCTGTTCGAGTAACTCCTGGAGTTTTGCGACAGCTTCTTCGAGCTTGCCTTCGTCTTTGAGTTTGTCGGCTTCGTTGTAGAGATCGTCGGCAGTCATTTTGGTTTCCTGGACTTCGGCGCTGCGAAAATTGTATCGCCATCACGGGGCGGTAACCAATTGTACCGATTGGTCTTCCGTACGTCACCGAGCCCGGCGGTAGGATGTTGTAAAGTC
>CALHZT010000339.1 GCA_938040995.1 uncultured Pirellulaceae bacterium
CACCGATAGCCAACCAGATGCAGAGTGCCAGATCGTTCACTATTCGCCCAATGCGATTGAAATCAAAGTGCGATCGCCCTCCGCTGCTCTACTCGTCCTCAGCGAAACTTTTGATCCCGGTTGGCGAGCCAGAGTTTGGACTACCACGGATACACTGCCGCAGCCTGCCGAGATCGTTTGCGTAAACGGTGTGATGCGAGGCGTGTGGGTCGATGCAAACATTGTCTCCGTCAGGATGCACTACTTGCCGACTGGCTTGCTCATCGGAGTCGTCCTGAGTTTGCTCGCCTGGAGCCTGGTTGTCATCGGATGGGTGCGTTCACGCTACAACAGCTAGCACTGTTCGATTGCCGGTTGCGCTCTGGAGAATCGTCGAGGCATCCACGGGCGGCGGCTCACGCCAGCAAACGCTACATCTCTAGCCGTTTCGGAGCGAGGTTTGACCGCATCGTTTTCCCATTCGTGGCACGCCTCTGATCGCTTGACCGCGGGACTCGGCGACTCGTACCATCCACGCCAATCGTCAGGCCGGGGGATCCCTGCGCGCCGCAGGCGAGCCTTTCGTGAACGTGGAGTTTTGTTTCTTGAATCGCGTGGCAGATGTCATCTGGTCCCTCATCACGTGGGGGTTATTGGCTGTCATCATCGTTGCTGCGCTGGCGGGATTTCATCTTTACAATTCCGTCGACGAGGAGATTCGCAGCCACGTCGAGACGCTGCTCGCGAAACAGTATCCACACCTCGAAGTCACCGTTCGCTCGGCCAAGTTGCTTGAGCTGGAAGGTTTTGAGATTCGCGGCATCACGCTCGCAATGACGCGGCAAAATGGCGACGTGCGACCGATCGCCGTTGCGGATGAAGTCATGGTTCGCTGCAATCCGAAGCTTGATTCGTTGCTGAATGGTCAAGTCGAAGTGCGGGAGATCATTGCTCGTCGAGTCGCGGTGCGGGCGACACGAGATCGGAATGGGCAATGGAGCCTTCGGCAGCTGGCGAAGTTGCCGACTCTTGGCGGTAGTTCGCTACCTGTCGTGCGTCTCGAGAATAGCACGCTGGAATTTGTGGACGACAGTCAGGCCCCGACGCGACTGTTCACCTTGCGAGACATCAACGCGAACATTGCACCCGTTGGTACCAAAACCGCGAGCAGCAGTTCGGCGATGTTGAAACTGACGGCTTCGCTTTCTGGCGATCACCTGCATCGAACGGCGATCAATGGAGTCATCGTGCCCGCGACGGGTCAATGGAGTCTTACCAGCCAACAGGTTCAGCTGGATCTTTCGCCTGCGTTGCGATCCGCACTGCCGGCAGATCTGACTCGGCATGTCGGTCAGCTCGATGGTTTTTCGGCGAGGACTACGTTCGGTGTCAGCATCGCAGGGCAACCGAATCAGCCGATTCAGTTTGATATTGCCGGGCAGGTTCACGATGGCCGAGTTGATGATCCTCGTCTGCCTTATCCAGTCACCGACCTGACGTCGAATTTTCGGCTGACGCATCAGTCGGCTACCGTGGAGAATATCAAGGCGCGATTTGGCGAAGCGACGGTTGCGTGCCAAATTCTGCAGCCAGCGGGGTACCAGTCACCGATCCTGGTTCAAGGCTCGGTTCAGAACCTGCACGTGGATCCGAAGCTTGTCGCCCGCTTGCCGGATGAGTGGCAAGAACGCTGGCAAAAGTTTCAGCCAATTGGCCGCATGAATGTGAACAACATTCATTTTGTGATTGATGGCCAGGAAATTCAGCCGTCCATGGATATTGAATGCCTCGACGTGGCTCTCACGTGGGATCGTTTCAAGTATCCACTTGTTGCCTCTCGCGGCTGGTTGAAGGTTCGACCGAAACACATGGCCTTCGAGCTCTTGGCGCAAGGGCGAGCCAGGTCGCAAATTCGAATGGCTGGAGATGTTTACAACCCGGGGCCGGGTTGGTCCGGCTGGTTCGAGTCCGAATCGCCAGGCCCCGTGCCGATCGATGAAGCGTTGCTCGCTGCCGGTAGTGAAAAGATGCAACGCGTGACCCGCCCTTTCGCGGCAGCCGGCGGTTTGTCGTTCAAAGCGAAGTTCGAGCGCAACGCAGATCTGCAACTGACGAAGCGAGTCGTTATCAACCTTGCTGACTGCACGACTCGACATGCCTCCTTTCCATACACGTTGACGAACGTCTCCGGTCGAATGGAAATGAAAGATGACGACTGGCTTTTTAAGGACATTAGAGGTCACAACGGCGGCACGTCCATGATGTGTAGTGGTTCATTCGACAAAGACAATGCGGGCGGCATGCTCAGTCTGGATCTTGTCGGGAACAACGTGCTGCTCGAAAGCGAACTCCGTGACTCCGTCAGCCCTGGCTCACAGAAGATGTGGCGTCAGATGCAGCCGCGGGGAACGGTAGATAAAGTGCACGCGCACTTCGAACTGGCAAAGAAGGTCGGCCACAAACGAATGATCGTCACGCTGGAAAAATTCAAACGTGCCGATCAAAAATCAACGGACGCGCTTTCGTTGACTCCAGTGGCGTTTCCGTATCGTGTCGAGGACGTTAGCGGCTCGGTTCGGTTGGTGGATGGCCAGCTCACCATGAACCGTATTCGTGGTCGCCATGGGAATTTGACCGTGGCAGCCGACGGCTCGGTTGCCGTCGACGCCAGCGGCCGTTGGCTTGTAGATTTTCGCAACCTCGTGATCGATCAACTAAGGCTTGATCGGGAATTTCTCGACGCGGCGCCGCCAAATCTTGGCAAGGCGCTTGGCTCGCTGGCGTTAAAAGGACCCGTTAGCCTGACCGGCAACCTGCAGTTGTCTGCGAATCCACAGGTGTCGCCAATCGTGACGACGTCATGGAACCTGGACGCGGATGTTGAGAACGCAACCATCGGTCGTCAGGAACAGTTGCGGAACATCTCAGGAGGTGTTCATCTGGTTGGACAAGCCGCAGGTGGGAAAATGAGATGCCTCGGCAACCTCCAGATTGACAGCCTGATGCACCGCGACTGGCAGCTTACAAATGTGAATGGGCCGATTCGCGTGGACGAGAATCAAATCTTGTTCGGTACGTTGGCTGGGCCGGGACTTGGCAAACAGGCGGCTCGTCCCCTGCGTGCAAAGCTCTTTGGCGGAACCGTCATGTGCGATTCGCAATTGCGGATGGACGAGGCGGGAACATTCCAGTCGCGAATTGAACTCGTCAACGCCGACTTTGCAACGATGATGCGGGACGGTGTGAAGCGAAGCATGCCGATCAAAGGGAAAGCCAGCGCTCAATTGCGACTGGCAGGCAACAGTCAGGGTCGTCAGACATGGAGTGGAAACGGAGCCATGCAGCTTCGCGATAGCGACATGTACGATCTGCCAATCATTCTTTCGCTGCTCAAGACGGCGCGGACCGGTTCGACGGACCGCACTGCATTCGACGAAGCCGACGTGAATTTTCGCATGCAGGGTGAGAATATCTATCTCGACCGTATCGACTTGAAAGGCGACGCGCTGACTCTCAAGGGAGTCGGTGAGATCAGTCGCAATCAGCAGGTGGATTTGAAATTCTATACCATGCTTGGCCGGGAGAGCTCCTACCTGGCGTCGGTTCGTCCCTTGCTGGGGATGGCCAGTCGTCGGATCCTGATGGTCAAGGTGGAAGGTACTTTGGACTCGCCAAGGATGTCGCGGGAAGTGCTGCCAGGTTTGAATGAGACCTTGCAGCCGCTATTCCCGGAAGCCGCCCAACCGTCGGGCGTCGAGGCGATTGCCGTCGAGCCGCCGCAGAACGGCGGAGTCCAACGGGCTGGATTCTTGCAGGGCATCGGCCGGTAGGCTTCAGCCAGGTCGACCGATCGTGAGTGATCGCCTAGTATCTGTACATGTCGACCGCGCCGATACCGAACCAGCCTGCCGAACCGCGAGCCCTGTCCGTTTCCGAACTGACATGGGCGCTTCAGGATTGCGTCCAGTCGAATTTTTCAGGCGTCTGGGTTGCGGGAGAAGTCAGCGATGTGGCGAAACCTCAATCGGGACACATCTATCTGACGCTCAAGGATGGTGATGCACAACTGCGTGGTGTCATCTGGCGTACGGCGGCGATGGGCTTGAGATTCGACATCAGCGACGGCATGCAAGTGCTTTGCCACGGTGACATCGATATTTATCCGCCGCGTGGCAGTTACCAGTTGATTATTCGCGGCGTGGAACTTCGCGGCGAAGGCGCGGCCCAACGGGCATTGCGACTGTTGCAGCAAAAGCTGGCCAAGGAAGGCCTGTTTGATCAGGCGATCAAAAGGCCGCTACCAAAGTATCCTGAGGCAGTCGCGATTGTGACCAGTCCGACGGGAGCGGCGATTCGTGACTTTCTGGAGGTCGCGAAGCGAAGGTGGGCCGGCACCGAAATCATGATCATTCCGTCGCGTGTTCAGGGAGCCGGATCGGCGGAAGAACTCGTGCGAGGGATTCGAGCCGCAAATCGGATGAATCGCCAGTTTGACGTTTTGGTGGTGACTCGCGGCGGCGGCAGTATGGAAGATCTTTGGAGTTTTAACGACGAGAATCTGTGTCGTGCCATTCGCCAATCGGATATTCCGGTGGTGTCCGCTGTTGGACACGAAATTGATGTCACGTTGTCGGACCTGGCTGCCGATGCCCGGGCCGCGACTCCAACCGAAGCGGCCGAGCTGGTCTTGCCGTCTGGTGCTGAAGTCGAGGAGTCGCTGGCGAACATGCGTGGTCGCCTGGTTCAGGGACTGCAGACAAAATTCTCCAACGCAAAACTGCAGTTGGAAGCGCTCGAAAATTCTCGAGCGTTGCGGCGGCCGACGGACAGGATTCACCAGCTCAGCCGTCAACTGGACGAGTTGGACGCGCGTTCCAGTCGGGCGATCGCCAATCGGATACAAATGGCGCAACAATCGTTGGCTCGATCCGCATCGCAGCTGGAATCGCTCAGCCCGTTGGGTGTTCTTGCCCGCGGCTATAGCATTACGCAGCGAGATGATGGCGGGCTGGTTCGGAAAACGGATGATGTAAAAGAAGGCGATCGAATGGTGACTCGGCTGCCAGATGGTAAAATCACCAGCCGCGTTGAATCCACGGAAACTGAAAACGGGGTCCCGTAGCCGGGCTGGCAACAGCTCGGGTGAACCGGCCGACGGCGTCGATCCGATGGTAACGATCCGAAGATGTGGCGCGACATTGTACTTCGCCCGAAGTGTTGCCACTCCGGTTACAATATCGGTCCTGCATTTGGCGAATGAACACCAACGTAGCTGACTGCGTAAAAGATAAAGACAACGGAGAATGCGGCGTGGCCAAGAGCAAACCCAATGACGAGAAAACGGTTCGATTCGAAGATGCGCTTGTCGAGCTTGCGGCGATCGTAACGCGCCTCGAGGACGGTGACCTCGGACTCGACGACTCGCTTGCCGCCTACGAAACCGGCGTGAAGCGATTGAAGCATTGTCATGAATTGCTGGCTCGAGCCGAGAAGAAGATCCAGTTATTGCAAAAGGTCGACGAGGATGGGAAACCTCTTGCGGTCGACTTCGACGACGATGAGCCTGCTACCCTTGAGGAAAAAGCCGGCTCGCGGGCACGTCGCCGCTCCAGCAAGTCGCCAGGGAAAGGCCCATCCAGGCCTCGTACTTCGAGTGGAACTGGAAAGGCGGCCAAAAGCGGGCCAAAGGGTGACGGCGACAACAACGTAGACGAGGCGCGGGGCCTCTTCTAAAATACCGGGTGACGCGAAACTCTAATTCTGGCTCGGCGTTTTCGTTGCCTTGTTGGCACCGGATTCGAACCGGGCTTGTCGCCCCAGACACTTGAATGGCCGGATCCACCATCGAAACGCTTCCTTCTCCTGCCGCGGAATATATCCGCGATATTGATCGTGCTCTTGAAGCGTATCTGGATGATCGAAACGATTATCCCGGCCAATTGTTAGAGGCGATGCGATACAGCCTGATGGCGGGTGGAAAGCGGCTGCGACCGTTGCTGGTGTTACTTTCGGCGAAGGTTTGCGGTTCAGATCCTCGGGCGGCAATGCCGGCTGCCTGTGCAATTGAAATGATACACACGTATTCGTTGATCCATGACGACTTGCCCGCGATGGACGACGATGACATGCGGCGTGGCAAGCCAAGTTGCCATGCGGCATTCGGCGAATCCACGGCGATACTGGCAGGTGACGCACTGTTGACATTGGCGTTCGAAGTGATGGCGAAAGATATTCAACCACCGGCGACGGCTGCGGCTTGTTGTGTGGCACTCGCGTCAGCCGCCGGGGCTGCCAACATGGTCGGCGGCCAGGTGGATGACTTGGCTCAAGAGTCAGCGGGTGCAGATGCGGACCGTTCGCTGGAAATGCTTGAGTCGATTCATCGTCGCAAAACAGGTGCAATGCTGACGACATCGCTGCAGCTGGGCGGGCTCGTGGCGGGGGCCAGTCAGCAAAAAATCGAACAACTTGACAATTATGGACGTAACTTGGGTTTGGCTTTTCAGATCGTTGATGACTTGCTCGATTGTCAGGGGGACGAGTCGCAATTGGGGAAGCGGACGCAAAAAGATTCCGAGCGCGGGAAATTGACGTTCCCGTCCTTGATGGGTGTGGAGGCGAGCAGGGAGCGAGCCGCCGGATTGATCACTCGCGCAACGGACGCGGCAAGATCCCTGGGTGAGGGAGCGGAACCGCTTGTAGCGCTTGCTGAGTTTGTGTTGAACAGAAATCGGTAAGTGGCGAAATTCGGTAAATGGCAAAATTGGCTCGGTAGCCGAACTGGCAACAGTTCGGGATGAAGTGCCAAAAGTGCCCCCCGAAGTCTTGCGACATCGGCTACGGAAATACGAGCGGCGGAAAAAGAAACACAACCAAGAGTTTTTGAATATCGGTGAAGACGATGGCAATTGAATTACTTTCGAAAATTCGTGACGCGGAAGACCTGAAGGCCTTTTCGCTCGCTGAGCAGGAAAAAGTCGCGAGCGAGATTCGTGAGGTGCTTTGCAACCTCGTTTCGACCCGGACGGCGCACTTTGCGTCCAACCTCGGTGTGGTCGAGCTGTGTATCGCGCTGCACTCAGAATTCGACTTTCGCAGAGACCGGCTGATCTGGGATACCGGCCACCAGGTCTATCCGCACAAACTGGTGACGGGCCGTTACCCGCAGTTCAACACGATCCGCACCAAGGGCGGACTGATGGGCTATCCGAATCCGAACGAGAGTCCCTATGACTTGTTCATGACTGGCCACGCGGGATGTAGTGTTTCGACGGTGCTTGGACTCAAGAGCGGCGATGACCTGATGGGCGAGCCGGATCGTCGTGCGGTTGCCGTTATCGGCGACGGTGCTTTCCCGTCCGGAATTGTTTACGAAGCGCTCAACAATATTGGAACGCTTGGCAAAAAGGTCACGGTTATCCTCAACGATAACAAGATGTCCATCTGTCCTCGTGTCGGCGGGGTCGCACGTTACCTCGACCGCCTGCGGACGGCGCCGTTTTACACCGGCTTGAAAGAAGACGTCGTCAAAATTCTCAACAAGGTGCCCGTACTTGGCGATCCCGCCGAACGTTTTTTGACGCAAGTCAAAGAAGGCGTAAAGGCCGGCTTGCACGGCGGCATGTTGTTCGAAGAGCTTGGCCTGCGTTACATCGGCCCAATCGACGGGCACGACATTGGCGTGGTTCGCAAGTACCTACGTATGGTTCAGGAATGCGAAGAACCAGTCCTGTTGCATGTCGTTACGGACAAGGGGCACGGTTTTCAGCCGGCGGAAGAGGATCCTGTCTTTTTCCACACGCCGCCGAAACTCGAGGTCGAAGACAATCGTGCAACGCCGGTGCCAAAGCCACCGACGAAGGTTTACACGCACTTTGCCCGCGAT
>CALHZT010000340.1 GCA_938040995.1 uncultured Pirellulaceae bacterium
CGCCGGTCCGTTGATTGTCCTGCATGGTAACGAAGAGAAGATCAGAGAATCGCGATACGCGAAGAAGACAGGCGCATCCAGTGAAGCTCCCAGCGGGGTCTTTGTGATCCAGGAACCGGAGCAACTCGAACGACTTCTCGAAGTCACCAATGCACCGCTCCAGTTCTTTGTTGGCCACGCCGGTTGGTCCAGTGGGCAACTCGAATCCGAACTTGCCGACGGTTCGTGGATTACGACTTATGCCGCTCCGGATTTTGTGTTCGGTGATCACGAAGACATGTGGATCGCTGCACTTCGTCAAACCGAACGCTGCTTCTACACGGATGTGCTGGGGATCAACGGCTTCCCCGAAGATCCGACGATGAATTAGGCTCCGTGGATTAAATGGAGAACTGCACAAAATCGGTGAGCGCCACGCGTTAGCGTCCGGTTTTGTAGTGCGTTCGCTCACAATTGTTTAACAGAGCCCAACAGCGTTGGCATGCCCGCCCGGCGGCATGTAGTCCATATCACTTTTGCTTCTCTCGAATTCAACTGCGCGAGGGGTGATTCCGTTCGACACCTGTGCTGGTTGTGTCGGTCTCACGGGTAATCGCAGAAGCGACGGCAATTCTCGACCGTCTGAAACCAAATTCGTTGTTGAATTGGGGGGCTTTGTTCATACTTGAGTATGAGATGCCGATTTTAGGTCTATCTGGCCAGCGAGACTTTTTGCTCACCGCAAGAAGTCGAAATTTGAAACCGATGTTGTTTCACTTCCGTTGCCCCATGGCGGAACGTGCAGATTGCAGATGGTGGCGCTTTCCAGCCAGGCCCCTTTGGAACAGGAATAGAGTATGTCATTGCGCAAGAAGAATGCGCGCCGCAGGCGATCATTGAAGCGAAACTCCGGAACCAGTCAGTCGAAGAATCGGTCGACAAGCCGTCTGAAAGCGGTTGAGCCACTGGAAGTCCGCGCGATGCTGACGGCGACACCGGCAGGCGCCGAGCTGGAACTTGGCGACCTCACCGGACGCGAATATGTCACGCTGCAATCAGCGGACGTGGGAGTCGCTCCAACGGGAGATACTGTCGTCGCATTCGAAGGTACCGCAGGGACCGGTCGATTGGGTACCAGCCACGATGGAATCGCGGCTCGACTCTCGAGCGCCGTGGAACAGGAAATCTATATCCAGCGTTTCGCCGACGACGGTGCCACGACTGGCGATCTCGCGGTTGTGAACTCCGTGACGAACGGCATTCAGGCTGAAGCGAATGTCGCAGTCGCAGATGATGGCTCGTTCCTCGTCGTCTGGAGCGGTCGTGGAAATGGCGATCGCACCGGCATCTTCGGGCAACGATTTGCCGCCGATGGGGAACCGGACGGCGAACAGTTTCGGATCAATTCGGAACGGCGAGGCACGCAATCCCAACCGGCGATCGCGATGGCTGGCGATGGCCGCGCCGTTGTTGTGTGGCACGGTCCCGGAGTTGACGATTCCAGCGGAGTCTGGATGCAGCGAATCGGCGCCGACGGTCAACTGGAGGGCGATGAAACACTGGTGAACACAACGACGGACGGCGTGCAGTCGCATCCGGCGGTTGGCATGGACGATTCCGGCAACTTCGTTGTTGCGTGGAGCAGTCGTGGACAGGACGGTGATGCGTGGGGAATCTTTGCCCAACGATTTGACGCCGACGGAAATACAGTCGACGACGAATTCATGGGAAATGCCACGACGGACGGCAGCCAGCACAATGCGTCCGTCGCGATGTCGTCGGATGGTCAGTTTGCGATCGCCTGGGACAGCCTTGGTCAGGATGGAGACAGCTGGGGAGTGTTCGCCCGTCGCTTCGACGAAAACGGAGCCGTCATCGGCGGCGAGTTTGGCATCAATGAGGACACAGCCGGTCACCAGCGCGATGTCGATATCGCGCTCGCCGACGCGGGAGAGATTTTTGTCGCATGGAACGACGGTCAGCAGGATGGAAATGGTTGGGAAGTCGCCGGTCGTGTCTACGACCGCGATGGCCAGGCATCAGGCGATATTGTCTCGGTCAACAACGCTGAAGATACGGACTCGTCCCGCGAATTGGGACACCAGCAGGACCCCGCCGTTGCCGTTTCCGTCTCCGGGCGTGGATTTGTCACGTTTGACAACCGATCCAGCGGATTCCAGTCGGAGGTTGGTGCACAACGTTATGACGTCGAAGTCGGACCCGTTGAAAACGTGGCGCCGGAAATCGTCGAAGTCGACGATCGGACCGTTGGAGTCGGCGAGACGGTGGAAATCGAACTGTCGGCGACGGATGCCAACTTCCAGGATGAATTGACGTTTACGATTGCTGACGATTCACCGGACGGAGCCACGATTATTCCAGGCGATACCAATGGCAGTGCGACGTTTGAGTTTACGCCGACCTCTGACCAGCGACTTACTCGCCAGACATTCCGCATTATCGTCGAAGATGAAGAAGGACTGGCTGACGTAACGCAGGTCGATATCGACATTATCAATGGATCGCCGGTTATCGACCTTAACGGTGATGATGCCGGAATCGACTCGACCGTTGACTTCCTGATGACGGATACGCGGATCAACCTGGTCACCAGTGATCTTGTCGTGAGTGACCCGGATCAGGGAGACCTGGCAAGCGCCACGATCCAGCTGCGCAACCCGCTGAATGTGGCGACAGAAAATCTGCTCCTTGACAACTCGGTTGCGCCGGGCATCACGGCGACTTACAGCGACGGACTGAAACTGTGGACGCTGACGGGCACGGACACGCTTGCAAACTACGCAGCGCTCATCAGGACGCTGGAATATGAGAACACGGAAGCCCAACCGGCTCCCGATTCACGTTTTGTTGACATCACACTGAACGATGGTGCGACCGATGCGACTGCCCTGAGTGAAGAGGCGCAGATTACGATCGACATCGAGGGCGACAACGTCAATCCGGTGTTCGTGCAAATTCCAGATCAGACGGTCCTCGCTGGTTCACCGCTGTGGATTCCGATCAATGGGCTGGATCCGGACGGTGACGCGCTTTCGTTTACCGCAACCTCTGCAAATCCAGACCTTTTGACAACGGATGTACCCGTCGGTAACCGCAGCGCAAGAATCAGTGTTGATGGTTTTGGCGATATGGTATTCGAACTGTTCGAGAATCGTGCTCCTCGCGCCACCGGCCGTCTGATTGAACTCGCCGAGCAGGACTTCCACGATGGTATTATCTTCCACCGCGTCATCGACAACTTCGTCATTCAGGGCGGCGACCCGACGGGAACCGGCACGGGCGGGTCAGATTTGGGTGACTTCGATGATCAGTTCCATGTCGATCTGCAGCACAACCGCAGCGGACTTTTGTCGATGGCAAAATCGACAGACGATACCAACGACTCGCAGTTCTTCATTACGGAAGGGCCCCAGAGAAGTCTTGACTTCAACCACACGATCTTCGGTCTGATTACAGAAGGCGAGAGCGTGCGGGAAGCAATTAGCAATGTCCCAACCGGTGCCGGGGATCGTCCACTGGATCCAGTCACCATTACCAGTGTCGAAATTTTTGCAGACACCGAGAACGGTGTGTTGATGCTGCGGGCTCCGGAAGGGCAAGTCGGCAATACGACGGTCACGGTGACGGTGAGCGATGGAAACGGTGGCACATCGCAGCAGACGTTTAACGTCGAGGTTGTGCCGGACAGTGTGAACGGCGCGCCGTTCCTTGATGACATTGCGGATCAACAAACCACCGTTCAGACTGAAAGAACCGTCCAGCTGACTGCCCAGGATGTCGAAGGTGACTCTTTCGTCTTCCTGGACCAGGCGGCGATTGACGAAATTAACGAGGGCCTTGGTCCGGCAAGCCAGATCGCGATTCCCGCGCGACAAGCCGCTGCCGTCGACTATAGTGTGGACCCAAACACCGGAGTCCTGACCTTCTCATCGATCAGCCCAGGTGAATTCGAGGTCACCGTCGGAGTCGCGAGTAATCTGGACCTGACGAACCGGTCAGCGTTTGACCTCCAGGTTGTCCGCTTTACGGTAACCTGATCCGGCGGAATCCGCGGTTTGCACCTTGCCCGGAGCGCTTATTCGAGCAAGGTCGAGTCTTTCTGGCAGCCTGTCTGGGGTGTCCACTGCTCTTTTTGTCGTAAAAATGGTGACGACTGAAGTTTTCTGGCGCGATTAACTCAGCGCCATCGCTTACAGTCGGCGAAGGCAAAATTACGCACGAAACCATGGGTAGCTTGAGGGCAGTATGTCGAATTCGAATGGGACTCCGCAGTGTTTCCTGAAATTGATGCTAATTATAGCTGGCTTCGCAGCGATCGTGACTGTCGGACGTCCGGTGAGTGGTCAGGAATCAGCGGTTGAAGAGAAGGTGACCGAGTCGTCCGACGAAGCCAAGCCGGACAAGCATGAGCTCAATCTCAAGTCGCTTGATTTCATCTTCGAGAAAATTCGCGATTCGACCTGGGAAAAAGACTTCGATATCGAAGGATGGACCAAAAAACGCGATGAGATCCGCGAGAAGATTACGCCCGCCACCGACATGGATGAAGTGCGATCACTCATGGGCGAAATGCTCGGCTGGCTTGGCAAGAGTCACTTTGGGATTATGCCCGAAGAATTGTACGACGGGTGGGATGACGAAGAGTCTGACAAATCGGACGGGCACATTGGGCTTTCTTTTCGGATGGTCGACGGGAAAGTGCTCGTGTCTGAAGTCCGCGAAGGCTCTGACGCGGAGAGCAAGGGTGTCAAACCTGGTTGGGAGTTGACGGAAGCCAAAGGAAAGCCGGTTGGCGAATTCACCAAAGCGTTAAAAGATTCGCTGCCAGATCTCATGAAGGAGCATTTGTCGACAGTCGTCGGATTTGCACTGCATCGCCGCATGGGCGGCGCGGTCGATAGTGAATTGCCGCTTGTTTTTCTTGATGGAAAGGGCGAATCGCAATCGCTCAAGATTGTGCGTAAGGAGCAGAAGGGTGAGGTCGTCGAAGTCTTCAATCTCCCGAAGATGGTGATTCGGCATGAAGTGAAAGAACTTGATGGCGGCGTGGGCTATCTGATGTTTGACGGCTTCTTCGCGCCGACCCAGATTTTTGCCGACCTGAAAAAGGCGATTGAAATCGCTCGCAACGGGAAGGGGCTCATCATCGACTTGCGCGGCAACGGCGGCGGCATCGGTGGCATGGCGATGGGGATTGGCGGCCCGCTGGCCAGCGACGAATTTGACGAACCGCAATATCTCGGAACGCTGATCACAAAAGACATGTCGCTCAAATTCATCCTCACTCCTCGCCTGAATCCATATAATGGTCCGGTCGCGGTTCTGACGGACGAAATGTCGGCTTCGACATCGGAAATTCTCGCGGGTGGCTTGCAGGCCCTGAAAAGAGCCCGCATATTTGGGGTCCGCACGGCCGGAATGGCATTACCATCGTTGATCGAGAAACTGCCTAACGGCGACCGCTTTCAGTATGCCTTCGCGACTTATGTGGATGCCAAGGATCGAACACTCGAAGGTGCCGGCGTGACGCCGGACGAAAAGGTTACACTAAGCAGAGATGATCTGCTGTCCGGAAAAGACGCAGTGCTGGAGGCGGCGATCCAGTGGATCGCCAAAGAGGCAGGCTAACAGTTCCGCAAGTCTTTGTTGGACCAGCCGCAAATCGGAAATTCAAAACAGTTATTAAGGCAAACAGCTGTTTGCACCCCAAGGAGTCAAAATGCAAATCTCAATTCAATTTCGGTCGCTTGTTTCTTTCATGATGCTGGCGAGTCTCTTTTTGACCGGAGCAAGTTTCGGTCAGGCCGCCGTCGCTGAGAAAGAGGAAAAGGCAGAGACCGAAACGGTGGATGAGAATCTCCCTTCGGCTGATGATATTCTTGCAGACAATCTCAAGGCGGTGGGTGGTCGCGAGAAGTTTGAGAAACTCAAGACGCTGATCATGAAGGGCGAGATGGAGATGCCCGGCATGAAAGCCGACCTCACGATTCATCAAACGGTTGATGGTAGCTTTCTCTTTCATACCGACATTCCGCAGATCGGTGAGATTAAGCGATGCAAGAAGGGCGATTTCGCATGGGAGACCAACCCGATGCAGGGCCCCCGCATCCTGGATGGCGATGAGCTCAAGAGTTTCGAGCGTGAGGCAGATATCGCATCAGCACTGCATCTCGACAAGTACTACAAAGAAAAGAAGTGCGTCGGTACGGAGGAGATCAATGGTGAGAAGTGCTACAAGGTCGTCATGGTGACCGTCGATGGTGACAAGGAAACCAATTTCTATGAAGCTGAGTCGAAGTTGATGGTTCGCACAGTGCGCAAGCAGAAGACCGCCATGGGAGAAATCCCGGTAACTGCCAACCTGTCCGACTATCGGGAGAAGGATGGTCTTCTTTTTCCGCACCTGACCACGAATGCCATGATGGGCATGGAGCAGGTCATGCGAGTCAAAGAGATCATGGTGAATGAGGAGATCGATGCATCGCTCTTCGAGGCTCCCGAAGAAGTGGTCGCACTCAAGAAAAAGCGGGAAGAGCGAGCCAAAAAGAAAGCTGCCGAAGCTGATGAAGCTTCAAGCGACAAGTAGTTTCGACCGGTATCCAGCGTTGGGTGGCACTGGCAAAAGTCTGTTTTGCCAGTGCCAATGTTTGCTAGTGCGAGTGTTTTGCCAGTCTATCCGGCGTCTGAGATGCGTTTGCGAGGCACCATCTGACCTCGCCCGACGGTCCCCACGAACTCTCCGTTTCGGACCTGAATCTCGCCTCGTACGGTGACCGCGGCTGGTCGGCCTTCGATCGGCCAACCTTCAAAAGCGCTATAGTCAATGTTCAGGTGGTGCGTCGACGCGGAAATAGTTCCGCGATAGTCCGGATCGTAGATGACGAGATCGGCGTCCGAGCCGACCTGGATGGCGCCTTTGGCTGGAAACATGCCAAAGATCTTTGCCGCATTGGTACTGGCGCATTCGACAAACTTCTGGATATCCAGTCGGCCCTGCTGCACACCGTGAGTGAACAGCAAGTTGACCCGGTCCTCAAGCGACGGAATCCCGTTGGGAATTTTCGTAAAGTCGTCACGTCCCATTTCTTTCTGGCCTGCAAAATCGAACGGGGCATGATCGGTGGCCAGCGTACTGATCTCTCCACTCGTCAGACCATTCCACAAAACGGACTGGTTTTTCGCATCGCGAAGCGGCGGCGACATGACAAACTTCGCGCCTTCGAAATCGCCTTTTTCCGCGTAGGTTTTGTCGAGCAACAAGTACTGAATCAACGTCTCGACTGAAACATTGACGCCGCGCGATCGGGCAGCGAGCGCCGCCCGCAACGCCTCTTCGCAGCTGAGGTGGACGATGTAAGTGTGGGCACCGGTCAACTCGGCAAACGTCATCAGATGTTGAACACCGGCGGCTTCGACAGAAACTGGTCGGGACGGTTCGTGATACTCGGGCCCGGTTTTGCCTTCGGCCAGCAAGGCTGCCTGTAGCTGTGAAACCAGAGTCGCATTTTCGCAGTGCGCGGTGACGACAACGTCCAGCTCCTTCGCAAGCTGGAGTGTCCTGAACAGCTCATCATCGTCGACAGCGAAAGCTCCAGCGTATGCCAGAAACACTTTGAACGAGGTCACGCCTTGCTCGACGATCTGTCGTAGCTGATCGGGCGTATTCTCGTCGAATCGCGTGACGCCCATGTGAAAGGAGTAGTCGCAAGCCGATAATCCTTCGGCTTTGCTTTTCCAGAGTTCAAACGCTTCGATCGGGTCGTCGGATTTGGCGGGGCAACACATCTCGATAAGCGTTGTCGTACCGCCGACGAGTGCGGCTTTGCTGGCCGATTCGTAGGTGTCTTTGGCGTAGGTGCCCATGAACGGCAGGTAGATGTGAACGTGGGGATCGATAAAACCAGGGAAGACGTACTTGCCTGATGCATCGATGACGTCGCAGCCTTCGGGTGCGGGCAGGTTCTCGCCAATCGAAGTGATCGTTTCGCCTTCGCACCAAATGTCTGCGATTCTTCGTTCGTTGGCGGTTACAATTTCGCCATTTTTGACAAGTAGTCCCATGAACGGTTCTCCAAGGTTGGGTTTGCTGCACTCAGTTTATCGCATGTATCTGATCGCAGAGAAGCCGTCCCGTCGGTTGCTCGCCCAAAGCAACCCTTCTCCGACGCAGTGGTGTCATGCGAGGAACGAAGCAGGGCATACCACGCGTCGCGTGAGGAGGGTCGGAGCCTAAGCGACGGGGAGGAGCGGCCATAGGCGTCGATGTATTCGAATTGCGCTGCAACATTTCATGTCCGTTTTGAAGCGACGTAAAATCTGCTGCAAGGCCAGCTTTACAACACACCAGCCCAGACCCTTGCCCGCGTGAATGGCTACGCTGAGTCGAGCAGCGAGGCTTTTCGCTGCTTGTGGTACTTCCATCCGGGAACGAAAAAGCAGACTGCCGATACAACACCGAAAATGGCATGGGCAAAGTCCGGCCATATTGCCATCGCGATTGAACTGGCGAACAGCGCAAGGGCCTGGAAGTAAAACGTACCGGTCAACATGCCGGCTTTAACGAGAAAGACCATTCCGCTGGAAAGCCCGAGCATTGGCGAGAGTGTCAAAACACCCATGCCGAGGAAGTGTTCGATCGGGAACAGCAGAGCGATCGACACCATACTCGCGGCCCAGGTGTGGGCGATCTGTCTCTCGACGAAAGTCACCGGCCCCATTCGCTGTCGCACCCACCAGAACACGCCAGCCCAGGCACCCAGCCCTGCAGTCCACAGGAAGAAGTAGTGCCACGGATTTTTGTATCCGAACCAGTCGAGTGTATTCGTCATCAGACAAACGACCAGCAAGACAAGGCTGTGCCACATCCATAGTAAGCCCCAGTTTTGCAGCACGACTGCGTTGTGAGTGTCACGAAACCAACGGGCAACGATTTGGGAGAGCTGTCCGCTCCTTGCCGCTACCGGCTCGTCAGCCAGAAATGCTTCGAGATCCTCAGCCAGCCCCATCGCGCTGTCATAGCGCAGATCCGGCGGCTTTTGGAGACAGCGTAGCGCCACCATGGACAGGTCGCGTTCGGCTTTTGGGTTCAGCATTCGTGGCGGTAGTGGCTCTTGTTCGAGCACCATCAAGACCACGTCGACTGGAGAAGCCGCCTGGAAAGGAGGTCGCCCCGTGAGTGTCTGATAAAGAACCGTTCCGATACTGTAAACATCGGACGAAGGCCCCACGTCGCCACGGTTTCCCGCGGCTTGCTCAGGCGCCATGTAGGCAGGCGTGCCCAGGACGGCTCCGGACTTGGTAAGCGTGGCGGCATCTGTCATCCGTCGAGCCAGGCCAAAATCGGTGACGTGTGGATTGCCTTGCCGGTCAATGAGAATGTTCGACGGTTTCAGATCCCGGTGCAGGACGCCTCGCTCGTGTGCGTAATGAACGGCACGTGCAACGGCGGCGAGGACGCGAGCCGCGTAACGAGGTGGCAACGGACCGTGAAGCAGCATCTGCTGAAGCGTCTCGCCCTCGACGTACTTCATGCTGAAGAACGGTCGCCCGTCGAGTTCGCCAAACTCATAGACGGGCACGATGCCCGAGTGATTCAAACGAGCCACCGATTCAGCCTCTTGTCGGAATCGGGCCGCGTCTGCAGTCGAAGCAAGATCGCCGCGTAGCAACATCTTCAAAGCGACTTCGCGTTTCAGGCTGAGTTGATTGGCGCGAAAGACGACTCCCATCCCGCCACGTCCGATCTCTTCCTGCAATTCGTAGTCGCCAATCTGGCAAGGCAAGTCGAGTGAGAACGTGGCGACCGGTGCGTCTGACCGAAACTCGCTCGTAAGTTGTTCGTTGACCTGGGTGCCGACCGCATCGGCCAACATGACGGCTCCCCAGAGTTCGCGTAACTCCTGTTCGAATTCAGGATGCGCATTGATGGCTTGCTGCAGGCTTGGCGACTCGCCCCTTGCCGAACGATCAGACAGCTCGGAGAAAATTGTCGCGAGTTGAAGTTCTCGCTCGTCCGCCTCATGCTCAAACGCGCTGGTCGAGCCGGATGGCTTGGGCGACTCAGGCATCCTGCTTGCCTTCTTCTTCGTTCTCATTTTCGGGAGCCAACAGCTCCCGTAACCGGCGCATGGCCCGAAGGTAACGCATGCTTGCTGCCGGCTCGGACAGACCGAGCGCTGCCGCTGCTTCCTGATTGGTGAGATGCTCGAAGTGACGCATCAACACAATTTCCTGGTCGCCCTCGGCGAGTTCGTTGATGGCGGCTTCGAAACGTGCCTGAAGTTCATGCATCGTGGCCGCCGCCGCCGGTGTCATTTCGCCATCCGCGAGATGAGCCGCCAGTTCCATCGTCGAATGGTTCATGCCGCCAACCGCCACCATGGGCTGTTCGCGATCGACACTTCGTTTCGCGCTGCCACGATGTCGCCGGTACGCGTCGATCAGGCGATCTTTTGCCATGTGACGCAACCAAAGATGAAACGGCATCACTGGATTTTCGAGGTACTGTTCCAGTCGCCGGTTGGCCTGAATCATGACATCCTGAACGATGTCGCTCGCATCGACGCGCCCCTGAATCTTTTTGTCCAGCCGCATCGCGACCATCTGTCGCAGCGCATCACGATGTCGATCAAGCAGGCGGTTCGCTGCATCCGACTCGCCCGCCTTGACCTTATCCAGCAATTCCTGCGTTTTCTCGTTGTCCGGCCAGAATTTCATACCTTCCATGATAGTCGAGTGGCCGAATTGCAGACACTGCATCCTCGGGCAAGGATCTGGCCGGTCTGGCTCAATTTTTCGGCGACAAACCGGCTCGTTTCGCTTTTTTGCAAACGCCGAAAATTTGTGCCTGGCCCTCTTGAACAAGGGCGAATGTATTTTTCATCCCTGATCGAAATGTCGTTTTTTGAGAGCGAAGGACGACAGGCCCGACAGGCCTGGAAGTTACCTTCCAACGATCCTGAATAAATTCATGGAAAACTTGTTAGAATGAGGGGGTAACCGACTAACTTGGCCAACCCGACATAGCTCGTCATGATTGAATTTCGTTATACCGGCGACGCACTCTACGCCAGAATGGAGCGGGCAGTGGAACGAGTCACAAAACGACTTCGCAAAACCGTGGACACGCTTGAGTCGGCGGGGATTCTTTACGCCGTTGTTGGAGGTCATGCGGTGCGAGCATGGGTGGCTCAAGTCGACGAAGCCGCCGTTCGCAACACGCGTGATGTTGATATTCTAATTCGCCCCGAGGACTTGCCGGCCGTTATCGAGGCGATGGCGGGCGCCGGTTTTCATTATCGCCAGACTAGCGGAGTCGACATGTTTGTCGAAGATCCGGACGCTTCGGCGAGAGATGCGGTCCATGTTGTTCTTGCCAATGAAATGGTACGGGCCAACGATGTCGAACCAAACCCGGATGTCGAACCGCTCGAAGTCGCAGATGGTTTCAAGACGATCCCTCTGGCTGCACTCGTCCGCATGAAACTGAATTCGAATCGTCGAAAAGATCAGGTCCATGTTCTCGACATGATTTCGCTCGGCATGGTTGACGAATCGTGGCCATCGATTTTGCCACCCGAGTTGGGACAACGATTGCAAGCCCTGTTGGATGATCCCGACGGCTGAATCAAATGAGGTCGTCCTGGCCAGTTCGCCGGTCACCGAAGTGGCAGCAAATCGTAAATCACACGTTACGTCCTCGCGGACGGCCCCGGATTTGCCAGGTGAAATCTGGACAGCGGTTGCATCTGTAACAGGCGTCCGATAGGTAGATACCAGCGACTTGGCACAATCCTGGCATTTTTTTGACCTTCGATTTGAGAGGCATGTAAAATTACTTTCGGTATTCCCTTGTTGTCCAAACATGATAAGGAGAAAGCAATGCGTAAGAATCATCGTTCGCAGAGTGGCACAAAAATCCTGTTGTCATGCTTCTTTTTGGCAATCGTCTCGGTTGCCAGCGCTCAAATTGGTGACTTCGACGGGGACGGTTCGCTGAGTTGTTCCGATGTCGGCTTACTCACTCTCGAGATTTCCAGTGCCGGCAACGGTCCTGCATTTGACATCACCGGGGACGCAGCCGTAGATGCGGACGATCTGGATGCGTGGCTGGCGGAGTATCGACAGTTGTCTGGGCTACCCGTTGGATACGGTGACGTGAATCTCGACGGCACCGTGGACATCGGTGACTTTAACATCCTGAATGCCTCGAAGTTTCAGGTTGGAACCTCCTGGTGTGATGGTGATTTTGACGCCAATGGCCAAACGGACTACATCGACATCCATATGTTCAATGCTGGTCCGGTTTTTTCTTATCCATTTGTCCCGGCACCTTCGACACTTGTTCAGGCGGTCTACGACTACGACTCGGGACAGCTGACAATTCATGCGGACACAACGCTCAGAGTCCTGGTTGCGGAAACTCCTGCACCCACCGACGACACCATCTATTTCGAAAACACAACACAGTTCATTGACGGATTTGGCACGAGTGGTTCGTTCGTTTTGGCCCAATATGAATCCGAATTGGGACTCGATGATTTCGGCAGCGTGGTCTGGGCGAATGATGCCAACTACTTCGAAGTCGACATTACGGTCCAGTTTCCAGGGGACGCCAACGGCGACGGAGTGACTGACGGTTCAGACTTCAACGTCTGGAATGAAAACAAGTTCCAGTCCGGGACTGATTTTTCCACGGCAGATTTCAATGGAGACGGGGTGACCGATGGATCGGACTTCAACATCTGGAACGAGAACAAGTTTACGGACTGGAACAACTCAAGCGCCGTCGTGCCGGAACCTTCGAGCATCGTCATGCTTGCGGGGATGCTTGTTATGCTGGGATTGTACGGTCGCAATGGCAAAGGATCGTTCGATCAATTAGTGTCGAATCGCCGTTCATGACGACTCAATTGACGCCCTATGGCGCCTATGGCCGTCTTCCCCGCGAACGCGGGGACCCACTCGAAGCGTATCAACGCTTAATGTCTTTCCCTGCATCAAAAAAGCCAATCCGATTCAATGGATTCCCGCCTGCGCGGGAAAGACGGAGGAAGATCAGGCAGTAAATTCTCGAACGATCCCAAGAAGGTCTGTGTCCTGGCCTGATCGTCGGGCCAGGGTTTCACTTCGACGTGCTCGAATAACCTTCATCAAACCGGTACGGATCGTGGAGGCGCTCCATCTCCGAGAGTAGCAAGGCTTCCATCTCTGCGAGCTTTTCCTTGTGCTCTGGTGACTCTGCGAGGTCGATTTGCGCTGCTGTCGGCGCGTTGCCAGTCGCTTTTTGTATGGCCGGCGCGTGATGTTCTTCCAAAAGCTCGTGGGGGTTGTCAGCCAGATTGAAAAGCTGCGTCTCTTTGACTTTGCCATCAAGCGTTTCGTATTTGATGAGCTTCCAGTCGCCTTTGCGAACGGAACGCATGCCAGGCTTCGTTCCGCCGCAATAACATCCGTAAAGTACCTCGCGAACCGTGTCTTTCTCGCCGGTAAGTACAGGCTTGAATGATGTGCCTTCGTTCGTTTCAGGAGCCTCGATGCCGGCGAGATCGCAAATCGTAGCGAGCGTGTCCAGCAGATAGATATTGCCCGGCGCGTGGCCCTGTTTGATTCCCGGACCAGCCACGATGTAAGGGACTCGCCAGGTATGCTCGTAGAGATTCTGTTTGCCCATCAAGCCGTGCCGCCCAACAGACATTCCATGATCCGAGGTGAAAATGACGATCGTGTTGTCCAGCTCGCCCATTTCTTTCAGCCGCGAAATGACGCGACCGATCTGGTTGTCAACGTTTTCGATGCATGCATACTCTCGCCCCTTCTCATTGCGAACGGTGATTTCGTCGCGCTTCTCCATTACACCCTGAACGGCGATTTCATCCCGAAGGCGTGGATGTCCGTGGGGGAAGGGATGCTCCGTCAGGTAGTTGATTGGCAATGCTGGTGACTTGAAATGCAAATTCGCATGTTCGCCGAGTTCATTGACGGCTCCGTATTTTTCCAGAAGATCTTCCTGTCCATATCGCGGATCATGCGGATGCGAAAAACCGAAGTAGATCATGAACGGTTTGGCAGCCGTTTCCTTTTCGGCTCGAATGTTCAGGAAGTCAAGAACCTGATCCGCGTGCCACGCACTACCCTCCGACCCCGTCTTGCGATTGGTCGCGTCCTTTACCGTGGTGAACTGTTGGTTGGCTGCCGGATAGCTGTTGCCGTTCTTGCATGTTCGCATCGTGTCGAAGCCGGCCCGGTTAAAAACGGCTCCGATTGTGTTTTCTGCCAGGTCCTTCGGCACATTCGGATTGAGCGTGTGCGCCGGAGCTTTCTTGTTGATCTTTTCAAGCGGCTTGCCGGCCAGCCGATCCAGCACGCGTTGCCGGGTTACTTTTGCAGTCGGCAAATGCCAAAGCGTGCGACCGCTCATAATCATGTGACGCGACGGGGTGCAAACGGCTCCCAGGTTCGCACCCATGTGGTACGCCTGATCGATTCGCATGCCTCGCGCTGCGAGCGCGTCGATGTTTGGTGTTTGGCAGACCTGGTTTCCGTAGGCGCCAACCGAGTATGGCGACTGGTCATCGGTCAGGATGAACAGGATGTTCGGTCGGGTGGCATTGCCAGTTTTGGTGTCCGCGAATGAGGCCTGCGGATCGGTTGCGTTTGCCAATGCAAACACAGTCAGGACTACGGCGGCCGTACGACGTAGATTTTTCATCTTGAGATCCTCGTGGTTTAACTTTCGCAAGGTTGCGTTTGCCTTTACGTTAGCGGGCCAATGGCGTGTTTGTAAAACTCGGTGGCGGGGTTGCCGTAACCGGAGTCGCAAGACTTCGGGCGAATCGGTGAAAAGCCGTAACACCTTTCATTTGCCAATCCTGTCTGTGGTTCTCCCGAACTGTTGCCAGTCCGGCTACGTTTCTTGTGATGGGGTTGCTCGAAATTCCCGGCTACCTCGCACTTTTTGCATTGTTCACGAAAAAAGCCCGCTTCCCAGAGGGAAACAGGCTTCTGTGTATGAATCGTGAAAACAGTCGAAGCAGTCGATTAACGCTTGGAGAACTGCGTTCCGCGTCGAGCACCGCGAAGTCCGGGCTTCTTACGCTCGACCATTCGGGAGTCTCGAGTCAGGAAGCCGCCGTCACGCATGATTGGGAATAGGCTTTCTTCGTCGTAGCTGACGAGAGCACGTGCGATACCCATTCGGCAGGCGCCGGACTGTCCTGTTGTGCCACCACCGTGAACGCGAATAATCACGTCGACGTCGTTTCGCTGACCAGCGGCAACCAAAGGAGCCAGAATTGCGTGGCGATCACCTTCGTTGCAGAAGAAGTCTTCAATGTCACGCTTGTTGATGGTGACCTTGCCCGAGCCGGCTCGAATGCGGACTCGTGCAACCGACGATTTTCGTCGACCAGTACCGAGCGAATCGCCCGTGATTTTGTCTTTTTTTGCGGTAGCAACCATTTCAGGTTTCCTTCAGTAACTGCCGGGAGACTTCCCGAAAACTATGCTTTGGTTTTCCCGAGATCAACCGTCTCAGGCTGTTGTGCGTGATGGGGATGATCCGAACCCGGGTACAGCTTGAGCTTGGAAAGCATTTTGCGGCCGAGTTTGTTCTTTGGAAGCATGCGACGGACAGCGTTCTTCAAAATCGCGTCCGGAAGACGAGCCATACGACGCTCTGCTGGCTCGGACCGAAGTCCCGGGTAGCCGGTATACCAGGTGTATTGCTTGTCCTGCATTTTGTTGCCGGAAAAGACGACTTTGTCGCAGTTCGTTACAACTACAAAATCACCGGTATCGACGTGCGGCGTATAAGTCGGTCGATGTTTCCCCATCAGGATGACAGCAATATCACTTGCCAATCGTCCGACGATCTTGTCTGTGCCATCGACGTGCAACCATTTTTGGTCGACATCGCCGTTTTTCGCCATGTACGTTTTCGTGGAAGCCACGGTACTCTCCTGATCGATCTCATTCACAGGTATAGGATTGCCAGCAAGGGGCGATACAACCAACGACATTTACCAATCAAAGGTATCGCCACGCCCCGCCATTGACCTGTAGCAAGTCACGTAATTTAGCCGTTTTGCCCTGCCTCTACAAGGCGTTGAATGCTCTTTCCCCGCCATTGGTAGAAGGAATTCATCGTCAGGAAATGCGACCTGAACGGTCAGCTGGGATACACCCCCTGGCGTAAATGTGCCAGAATCCGCGATCGTTACGGCTTAGGCGAAAGGCGAGTGAGAATTTGCCAATGAGACATCGGTGTCCGTAGCGGCTGCAGAACGCAAGTCGGCAAGTTTTTTCCGCCGCTCGCCCTGTTAAAGACCCAGCCAGCCAAGCCAGCATCGAATCCCTACAATAGCGCCGAACGACCTGAATAACGTTTTTGGCCGGATTTCACCCGAGATCGAAGCAGAAATTGATCCATGAAAGTTGCAGTAGTTAAAGAGACTTATCCGGGCGAACAAAGGGTCGCCATGGTCCCGGCGATCATCCCGGCGTTGACCAAAAACGGCTTTGAGGTGCTTGTCGAGCGAGACGCCGGCATCGCGGCTGGAGTCACGAATGAGCAATACGAGGAAAAAGGCGCTACTCTCGTCGATTCCCGGGACGAAGCCTTCAAGCAGGGAGATATCGTGCTGCAGGTCCGTTCTTGCGGCATGGATCCCGATTGTGATGACAGCAGCCGCGTTCGGCCCGAACAGATCATTGTCGCGATGTGCGATCCTCTCGGTCAGGCGATCGGGGTTCGCGACTTTGCCGAAACCAAAGCCACCCTGTTCGCGCTCGAAATGATTCCGCGAATAACGCGGGCCCAGAGCATGGACGTGCTCTCTTCCATGGCGACAGTCGCCGGTTACCGCGCGGTGTTGCTCGCCGCTTCCGAACTGCCAAAAATGTTTCCGCTCATGATGACCGCTGCTGGAACGTTGGCTCCCGCGCGGGCTTTCGTGATCGGGGCGGGAGTCGCCGGTTTGCAGGCGATCGCGACGGCGAAACGGCTGGGTGCCGTCGTGCAAGCTTACGATGTGCGTCCCGCTGTCCGGGAACAAGTCGAAAGTCTGGGCGGTAAGTTCGTCGAGCTGGAACTCGATGCGGGCAAGTCGGAAGACAAAGGCGGCTACGCCAAGGAGATGGATGAAGCTTTCTATGAAAAACAGCGAGCCCTGATGGCGGAAATCGTTGCCGAAAGCGATGTGGTGATCACGACGGCTGCGATTCCTGGTCGGCAAAGTCCTCTTCTCATTACCGCTGACGCGGTTGCCGGGATGCAGCCGGGTTCGGTGATCGTGGATCTCGCCGCAGAACGTGGCGGCAATTGCGAGCTGAGTGAGCCGGACCAGACGGTCGTCAAGCACGGCGTGACAATTATCGGGCCGACGAACCTGCCGTCCGAGATTCCATATCACGCAAGTCAAATGTACGCGAAGAATATCGCCAACTTCCTCCAGAACATGCTCGACGAAGAGAACGAGGGCTGCGTCAAAATCAATCTCGAGGATGAGATTGTTTGCGGCACGCTCGCCGCCAGAGATGGCGAAGTCACCTGTAACCGCATTCGCGGCATCCTCGACATGCCACTTATCGAAACACCAGAAACCCAGGAAGAACCGGCGCCAAAGTAGGCTTCGACCTGTTTGGTGTTCGCTCCCGGTTTGATCAAAAGAGAATTCAATGATGAATCAACCATCCCCAAAATGGCTCGTCTGCACCCTGCTCTCGCTCACGTTCGTGATCGGGTGCGGTTCGGCAAACGTGGCGGAGCCGATTGTAGATACAACCATCGAAGCGTCGACTCCGAAGGCTGCGGTTGCCGAAAAACCAGACGGTGTTGCGGCTGATGCCAAACCGAAAGATGTCGCGACGAAAGAACTGGTCCCGACCGCGAAAGTAAATCGCTCCGTCGAAACTGCGAAAGTCGGACTTTCACGCACCGACGCACTCCTCGCTGCGATCACGATCTTTATGTTGGCCATTTTTGTTGGCTTTGAATTGATCACCAAAGTACCGCCAACGTTGCACACGCCGCTCATGAGTGGTTCCAATGCGATTAGTGGTATCACGCTGGTCGGCGCGCTATTGATGGCTGGCAACAACCAGTCGGGATGGGCGGCATTCTTCGGCATGTTGGCTGTGGCCATGGCGACTGTAAACGTCGTCGGTGGATTCATGGTGACGGATCGAATGCTGAGTATGTTCCGCCGCAAATAGAACAAGAGTACAAGTCGCCGGTCGTCGTGGACGAAGGTGATGGCGACTTGAAATGACGTCCGGAAATCAAGAAGAAATCCTGAATACAAGTAAAGACACAGTCCGGCATGAGCCCAACCTTTATCAAACTCGCGTATATCGTTTCTGCAATTCTGTTCATCTTTGGGCTGAAGTTCATGGCCCATCCACGAACCGCCGTGAAGGGCAACCGCTTCGGCGCCGCCGGTATGGGGCTCGCGGTGTTCGTCACGCTGTTCAGTTCCGGAATCAGTGGCTACGGGCTGATCTTCCTCGGAGCCGTCGTGGGAATCGCGATCGGCTATTACCTTGCGACTTCCGTGGAAATGACCGGCATGCCCGAACTGGTCGCACTGTTCAACGGCATGGGCGGTGCGGCGTCAGTGCTGGTCGCAGGAGCCGAATTGTTGCGCAGCCAGGCAGCCCATGCCAACGGAGCGAACCTCTCTTCCACGGACGCGCTGATCGCAGCGGCTCTGACGGGCGTTATCGGAGCCGTCACGTTCTGGGGTAGCCTTATTGCATGGGGCAAACTGGCAGAGCTTCCACAACTGAAAAAGCCGATCACGTTACCGAATCATCAGATGGTCAATGCCGGGCTCGCCATCGCAACTTTCTTTCTGGCCTGGTTCTGTGTTGGAGCGGGCGGCAGTTTTGGCTGGTACTTTGTCATGGCCATTGCCGCTTCTGCGCTGGGTGTCTTGCTGGTGACGCCCATTGGTGGAGCCGACATGCCGGTCGTGATCGCCCTGTTGAATTCGTATTCGGGGCTCGCTGCGTCGGCGACGGGATTCGTGATCAACAATAGTGTGCTGATCATTTCCGGTGCACTCGTCGGGGCGTCCGGGCTGATTCTGACGCAGATCATGTGCAAGGCGATGAACCGTTCACTGACGAACGTTCTGTTTGGGAAAATTGAAGCGCCGTCTGGCGATGGTCCGGACGCGGATGAGATGTACGCCACGATTCGCCGAACGTCGCCTGACGATGTGGCCATGATTCTGGATACGGCGCAGCGAGTCGTCATTGTGCCAGGTTACGGGATGGCGGTGGCGCAAGCCCAACATGCAACCAGAGACCTTGCCAATCTTCTTAACGCCAACGGAGCCACCGTTGAATACGCGATTCACCCGGTGGCAGGTCGCATGCCTGGCCACATGAACGTCCTGCTCGCCGAAGCCGACGTACCGTACGAGCAACTTCTGGAAATGGACGACATCAATCCAACACTTGGGACCGTCGATGTTGCGATTGTTCTGGGCGCCAACGATGTCGTGAATCCATCAGCGAGGAACGATCCATCCAGTCCAATTGCCGGCATGCCAATTATTGACGTCGACAAAGCGCGAACTGTCGTCGTCATCAAGCGAAGCCTCAGTCCCGGCTTTGCAGGTATCCCGAACCCGCTCTTTGCACTCGACAACACACTGATGCTCTTCTCCGATGGCAAAAAGGCGATCATGGATATCTCATCTGCCATGAAAGAGCTTTGATCGATAGTTGTACGGCTGTCCCCAGCCGTCCGTCATAGTAATCCGGCGTTCCCAGCCGTTGGTCATAGCTGTCTGGCTGTCCCCATCTATCCGTCACAATTTCCGGCTGTCCCAGCCGTTAGCAGGCCCCCATTGTCGCCTTCACTCGGCGAGCAACTGCGGCATTGATTTCATTTCTCACCCGGTTATTTCCGTAACAACTGCCGGCCTCAACCGTCCAAAAGGTACCGCAGCTCGTGGCAGGGGCATTTGCCGCCTGTCGTCGTTTCTGCGGAAAACGCACATCTACAGACCAGGAAAAACGTTGAGGCGCTACATGGCATTTCGCTCGCTACTGACACTGTTCGTTTGCCTGAGCTTGTCGCGGTTTTTGGCGGCCCAAACCGTAAATCTGAACCCGGGTGATTCGATCCCCAATAACACAGTCATTCCCTCTGGAACCACGGTCAATGTTCTCGGCGGTACGATCGGGCTCGGCGTTGATCTCTCCAATGGTGTGTTGAACATCGAGAGCGGCAGCGTGGCGGTTGGGGCGAACGGAATTTCCACAGGGTTTACCAACTCGAATAATCAGGTCAACCTTTCTGATGGTCGTGTTGGCGGATTCTTTCAACTGACCAACCGCACGGACTTGAGCATCACTGGCGGAGAGATCGAGAGCTTTGGGCTGTTTGATGGTTCAACCGCGACGATCACGGGTGGAACCGTCAGTCGATTCCCGGACATTTTTTCGGGAGGCGTCGTTGATATCAGCGGCGGCGACGTCTTTTCAATTCGTGTATTCGCCGGAGGTGAAGTTAATTTGTTTGGCACCGGGTTCGCGATCGACGGAGCCCCCATTGATTTGGTCGCCGGTGAGGAGTTCGTCATCACCCGGCGTAACGTCAATCTTAGCGGTACTCTCGCGGACGGATCGCCGATTGAAACCGATCTGAACACATCGTTCGGCGGCTTTTCTAGCAGCAACCCGGACGGCGCGGCGAGTGGTGCCCGAGTCACAGTGACGGTAGTTCCCGTCGTCGATGGTGACTTTGACGATGATGGCATCTACGACTGCACGGACATCAATCAACTGTCTGTTGCGGTGGCGTCGGGAGATGGCGCTGCCGGATTCGACTTGAACGGTGACGGTTCGGTGGACGCATCCGACGTGAACGCGTGGCTGTCCGAAGCTGGCGAAGTCAATCTTGGTTCCGGGCGGGAATACCTGGAAGGCGATGCCAACCTCAACGGTGTGGTGGACGTCGCCGATTTCAATATCTGGAATGAAAACCGGTTCCTGCCGTCTGAAGGGTGGTGCGATGGCGATTTCAATGTGGATGGTTTTGTGGACGTCGCCGATTTCAACATCTGGAATGAAAACCGGTTTTTGTCCTCGGATCTGGCACCCGTTCCAGAGCCAGACTCAGGCTCCTCAATGCTTCTATTCGCCGGATTGATGGCGACAGTTTTTCGACGCAACAGTGAGTGAATGCGGCTGAAACACCATAAATACAGGCATTTTTTGATTGCTCGCATTTTCAGAAAAATGCCAATCCTGACGAAAAAAGGGCTTGCAACGCCAGCATCCGTTGGTAAATTGGGAGGTGTTGAGTGAATCTTTTCTACGGGACTGGCCGAAAGCGGTCGTCAACTAACGTCTAATGTGAACAGGTCATCAGGGTTCGGTTTCGACGCCGATTTTTTCCGTCGACCGTGACTGCTGTTCCTCTCAAAGACTTTTTTTCCTTGCGGCTTATCTGGCCGGGGTTTTGTTTCGAGTTGATGCTTCGGTATCTGTGCGCTCGTTCGAAAGTTCCGCAGCGAACCGCAGCTTTGCACGTTCAGCATTCTGAATCACCGACTTGATAGACGTATCGCAGCCGTTCGTTACGAACACGCTCGCTGATCTTCTGTGCCCCGTTGGCCTCTACCAATACATGCCGTTTCGCTTCCCTCGCGATTCGGTTTTTTACCCTTTCCAATTACGTTTTATTTACGGGAGTATGCTCCATGTCTATCACAAAAAGCCGCTTTTTCAGTGTTCAAACCGCTTTGTTCATTGCTATTTCGATGCTCGGTACTGCATCCGCAGTTCAGCTCGATGCCACTGTTACTCAGGCCAGCGGGCCAGAAGCTGACAGTTATGCTTTGGGAGAGTTGTTTTTGCCTGGAGGAGGCCTTGCGGCGACTTGGAATTTGCAGACTTCCGTAAGTCAAACTGACTTCTCTAATGACGCCATTCAGGGCGGAACAGAGGGAATTCAGTACGTGAGTCTCAACGAAGTCAGAGGATCGGAAGACTCGAACCTGATAACGTTCACAGTCAACCCGGTCGCTTCTGGCGAAATTGGAATTTCAATCGCCCAGAGTCCTTACTTTGACCAGGAAGGAACATGGAATGGCGGCAATGAGGAAACAGCCCAGTTTGCAATTTTTTGGAGTGGTGGCGGACTTGCCACGGTTGCGGATCCAGACGGTCAGCTTGCACTGAACGATGGTGCCGGAATCAGCTCGGGAGCGAATGTAATGTTCTCCAATGATCGTGCGTTTAACGTAAACGACAGTTGGGGAATTGATCTTCCTTCCGGAGTCGAGCAGGTATCGCTTCGCTGGTCGAGTGTCGATCCAGCCGCCAACTCCGACTTGACTCGCGAATGGGTTACTTTCAACGTCACCCAGACTGTACCAGAACCCACCGCGGGAGCTCTGTTCAGTATGGCACTACTATCCCTCGGTTTCCTACGTCGACGCCGTCGCTAAAACGCACAGCTGAAAACGTAATTGGATTGAGGGATCCAGGGCAGCCGAAAGGCTGCCCATTTTTTATGCGCTAATCGCTAATTGAAGTGGCCATTACTGCTCAATCGGTTTCAGTCGAGTTTCGCTCGATTGAACTTTAGAGCGAATCTGGGGTCGTTCTTCGTCCATGGCCGAAAGGGGTAAATAAGCAGGCAAGCAAGTCCAGGGCCGAAGGCCCGGCACAGCCCCTGCCGGCGGACTTGTCCGCCGGAACAACGCAAGAAACATTTGAGCACCGAAGGTGCGCTATAACTGGCCAGCATTCGATCTCCAATATTTGTGTCGCACCTTCGGTGCTTTGGAATGTTATGGCGCAGCAACCGGTGCCTTACGGCAACGGCAAGGGTTGTACCGGGCCTTCGGCCCTTGCGGCAATGAGTGCTTTACCAGCTCGGCAACGTTGGAATAAAGGTCGTTTGTTAGGCGTTGTGCCGAGTATGGGAACCGCGGATGGACGCAAATGAACGCGGATGGAGGACATGCCGAATCCGGAACACATGCCGAATTCGGATCTTCCACTCGCAACCCGTAGAGCGACCGTGCCCGTAGGCCGCAGTGTGGTCAGGTTTGTGACCATTTACGGATATTGACGCTCCCTCCAGGTTCGAGAGGGTCAGGCACAAATTTTCGGCGTTTGTCCGCAAAGCGAAATAAGCCAGGTTGCCGCCGAAAAATTGAGCCAGACCCTTGCCCACGTGAACGGTTACTCAGGTTTTAAAAAACCAGGACTCGCCAGGCGAAAGCCTGTACTCTCTCTTATTGGGAAGTGGTCAAAGTTCCAGGAGTTCGCCGTCGAGGTCCGGACGGAGAAGGCCTCGAGACGAGGCTGCAAAATCGCACGCATCGCAGTAGATGTCGGTGTGCAAGTCGAAGGTAAACGGTGATTGAGTGGTGTCCCGCACAATTCCATTCGAGAAAATCACGTCACCGGCTGAGAAGACCCGAATTGCTGACAGCCATTCAATTCCCAGGTCACCGATTTCAAAGTCCTCCAGTCGCAGGGATGAATTTTCGAGTGGTTCGTGCGGTTCGCCGCCAATCTGAATTGCCGCACGATCTGAATCTTCGATAAGTAGGTCGCGAATCTCGATGTCACTGTCACCGCGGATGCGCAGCAGATAGTTGCTACCCTGCGACTGGCGAATGGAAAGTCCATCAACGGTTCCCGTCGAATCGACGAAGATGACGCCAAGTCCAGCATTGGTAATATGATTTTGGCTGGATACGTTTTCGATACGAATTCCGACCGCATCTCTAACCGCGAGACTCTGGGGACCGTCCAGATCGTTGATCGAGACGTTCTGGATGACAATGTTCGTAGCAGGGACGACAGAATGACTGGCACTGACAAGAATCCCCTGACCGACTCGATCAATGTCCCAGTTGGAGATCGTAATATCGCGGACCAGTCGTGCGACGTTGGCCTCTGGTTCGAGATCAATCGCGGAACGAGGCGACGTATGTAGCGGGCCGTCGCGACCGATGGAAGATACGTCAAAGTTGTTGAATAACAGCTTTTCGCCGCCTACAACACTCACGCCCTGACGGCCGGCATGGTGAATGGTGATGTCTTCGAACACGATGTCCCTGCTATTGTTGTCCTGATGCAGGATATTCGAAACGTAAATGCCATCGGTCCACGTTCTCCGGATCTCGAGGTTCTCGAATTTCGAATCTCTGGTGGCTCGTACGTGCAGGCCAAACGCATTGCCGTCGCCATAGACATCGCTCCAATCGATAGAGCTGTAGTTCCCATTCAATGTCAAATTGTTGACGAATATATTCTCGACAAATCCTTCGGCGGCTTCTGGCAAGGCAGCGCCGACAACATATTGTGGATCGAATCGACCCGGTGCTGAAATTTCCAGTCGCAATTCGGAGACGCCAGCGCCGTGTCCCGTGATGCCGCCATTCGACTGAATTTCCACTGGTCGTACAGGCCACGAGCCGGGTGGAATGACAACTTGTCCGCCGTTGAGAGTAAACGACTCGATCGTTGCCTTGTTCGCATCAGCATCTGTCGAGCTCAGTTCGAGGTAGTGGTAGGAGTCTTCAAAGCCGTTCGACTGCGACTGGACAGGCATCCAAATCGTGTCGTCACCCGCGCCGCCGCGAAATATGCTGAGTCCTTCCGACGCGCTGCCCATGACTCGAATATTGTCGTCCCCGCCCTGCCCTTTCAGCCGGACCGTTTTTGTCGCCACAAAGCCGCCCAGTTCGAGATGGTCATCGCCGGCGCCTCCGGAGACTCGAACTGACTGGATGCCCGTGTTCCCGGAAACTCCCCGAACTTCCAGCGTGTCATCGCCGCCCCGAAGATTGATGGTGATTCGCGAGATGTCGTCCAGTTGAATCGAGTCGTGAGGCTGGTTTTCCCAGAGAAGAGTGGTCTTGCCATTGCTTTCGACGCCAACCTCGCCTTCGCCTGAAATCGTAATCTCGATGGCGTTTTCGAATCGGTCTCCGGCCAGAACCAGGTGGCTGGGAGAAGCGAGCTTCGCCGTAACAGAACCCGTCAGCATGAGGCGAGTTTCCAGTCGCTCTGCATGGAGCTCGATCATGGGGTGGTCTGGCGAAGATGTCATGAAGATACTGTCCCGCACAGGGTTCGCTTCAGGAAAGCGTGCGCGTCTTTGGGGTTGGTCTTTCTGTTTTTCCGAAATGCGTTCACACTGTGTCGATGGACTATCAACAAATAGATGATGATGAACTCAAAAAGTTGAGCTTGCGCGACTTGTTGGCGATTGACCGGACAGCCCTGGCGAACGAGCGGACATTTCTGGCGTATGCCCGAACCGCCATTATGCTTGTGGCAACCGCAGTTACCCTTCTGAAACTCTTCCCCGATAATGAAATTTCGCGCTTTACTGGCATGTTTTTGGTACCGGTTGCGACGATCGTGATCGGCGTGGGAATTCGCCGCTACTGGGTACTTGCCTCAGCTCTTCGCGGCACCCGGGCTCGTGAACATTAATACAACGACGTTGGATCGGGCGCCTTGGTGACTGGTGCAGGTCGCACCCATGTTCCGCGGCTCTAACTGATCCCAGTAAAATGAGCATCGAGCGGGCTTGGTATCGGTATTGACCAAATAGCCGAATCTGATGCCAAATGCCCCCCCATCGGGCCCATCGGGTTGGGTCGGTCGGAGTAGGCGGGTTACCCTGAAGTTTGCAAAGAACGCTGGAGATTTGAGAAGGGCGGCTGACTACCCGGATTCGGCTACTTCTCCGAAATCTTCGTCGCCCCAGTCGAGCGAGCCGACATCCATAAATGCCTGGCATTTCGGGCAGGTTTGGGTGGTGCCGTCGGCTTCAGCAGGAAATTCGCTGGATGCGTCGCACTCTTCGCATTGGGCGACAATGGGTGAATTCGATTTTGGTGCGTCAGAATCGGCTGAAGAGCCGTCGCGTTTCTCAAACTCGCGGAGCAATTTCACGGCAGCGCCGAACGCTGCTTTTTCGACCAGGATCTGCTGGGGTTGAAACGGACTGCTGCCGCCGAGCGCGGCTAGTCCCGCCATGTCGCTTCCTTCAGCTGCTTCCTGAGCGTAGGACGGGATGCCGTTGTCCTTAAGCAGTTGTACGACCGTTTGTGCCTCGACCGTGCTTTCAGCGGTGTAAACCAGCGTCGGTTGTTGAATTTCCATGGCCTGGCGACAACCGCTTGCTAGAGGCTTGAGGAAGTATTGGGAGATTCTGTTGAAGGTGCTTCGGTCGCCGGAACTTCTTCGACCGGAACTTCTTCGCTAGGTATCTCTTCGGAAGGAACCTCTTCAGGCATGGGCGCATCATCGTTAGAAACGGGTGTTTCTTCGACAACAGGCACTTCCTCACTCGAAATCGGCTCAGCCGGCTCGGTGGCAGCTGGTTCCTCTACAACCGGCTCAGTAACCGCTGGCTCCGTCATTTCGCCCTCAGCTTCACCAGCATTGGGTTCTTCGGGCTTTGCTTCCGCGGTTTCGGACTCGGGAGTCTCATTATCAGCTGCTTGTGAATCCTCTGAGGTTTCCCCTGCAGATTCGTCCGCGTGGTCATGACCTTCATGGTCCTTTTCGCCTGTTTCGGTTGAGGGCGCAACATAGTCCTCGCCGAACTCTTCCAGCAAACGGTAAAGCTTGAAACCGGCTGGCGGAAACGGTTCGTCAAGTTGATTGAGAACGCGTTGGTACCTCTCCACCGACTCGTAAACGATCTCGCCTTCGACATCGTCAACCAGCACTTCGAACTGGTCGAACACCTCGGCCCAGTGATCCCACGCTTCTTCGTAAAGCTTTTTGGCCTTTTCGAGATCCGCATTTCTGAATGCTTCATCGGCGTGAAGTACGCTTCGGCGGGCATTGACGGTAACTTCGAGCTGTTCGGCTTCGCACCGCTTCTTCCAGTACTGATAATTTACGATATCGCGATATCGGTCAATGATCCGAACTTGCTCTTCGGCTTCGATCGCCTGTCTTGCCAATTTCCTGGCTTCCTTGCGAGTGTCGCCTTGAACCGCATTGGCGATGTCAGCCTGGTTGATTTCGAGAGATGCCCCGATCTCCTGCATGATTTTCTGCTGCACTTCCGTTCGCTCGGCACGAGGCGTATCTACTGCTTCGGCTTGCTCAGGCGTGAGGGCGGCACGACGTTCCGCGAGAAGTTTCTCGCGAATGCCTTCCGTCAGCTCTCCCAGTTTCCTGTTCGCCTCTTCGGCAAGTTCTACATTCTGTTCTCGATCGTCCAGTCGGATCTTCACGCCGTAGGTCGAGACGATCGGTCGCTTGCCGTAGGTCGTCCATGCATCGCCAGCTTTTCGCCACGCGAGCTGACCAATTTCGCCGAGGTATTTCTCGTCCTCTTCTTCAATCGCGTTGGCGTATTTGATCAGCGCTTTGGGTGGATCAGAGAAGAATACGAGTGGGTTCTTGCCCTTCAGCGGCGTTTCCTTTTTGCCGATGACTCGCTTTTGCCCCTGCCAGTATCCCATTTGCAGCGAACGAATTTTACCACCGCTATCGACGGCTCTTTCGCCACGGGAGAAAAACTCATGGGCGGCTTTCCAGTTATCTGGCTTGCCATCCGGACCCTGATTGTCCGGGTCGTCAAAATCGATGGGCAGTCGTGCGTGGAAGTCCTGGTCTTCACGGAACAGTCGCCGGAACTGGCGATACTCGTCGGCACGTCCCAGTTTGTGGCCGAAGAACCATCCGGTGTCCCAGAGGAGCATCGGGTCGTTGCGGTTGTACTCATTACCTTCGATCAAATAGTCGACGCCCTTCTTGACCCAATGGTAACGGTGCTTGAAGTTGTCGAATTCGACGGAGACGTTATAGGAAATGTTCCACGACTGGTACTGCCAGACGGAAACGAAGTTCGGTTGCAGCTTGGAAATCTGGTTGAGTGTTGCCTTGAAAGCATCCCAGTTTTCGGTCCGTTTGTATTTTTCCGATTGGGCCCACAGGCGATTGGCCGCAATTCCCCGCATGCCCAGCGTCGCCAACGTCATCGACGCACTGGCAGGATCGACTTTCCCAAGCTGTGCCTGGCTAAGCCGCTCATCCCTGCGCATTTGCGTCAGCACGCCACCGCCGGTATCGGCAGTTGTGGCCGGAGCGCTGATCAGGGCGAGTGGGATCAGTAGTGCGGCGATGCCACACAGGTACGTAACTTTTCGCCAAAACGACTTATTACGAGTCATGCTGCGATTTCTTTCGTTTTCAGGAAGAAGTATCCCGCACAAGTCGCCAGGAATACGTAGGCGAGCATTATGCAGACATGCTGAAGCATCAGACTGGACGGGATATCAAATCCATACGCTGCGAAGCTGGCTGTATTGATTCCGCCGGATTCAGCGAACGCGCCAAAGTTGGGCATCAGGAACGATACGCCACGAATCAATTGCATTGCCACGGCGTCGAATCCCTTGATGACGATCGTCATGATCCCGGCATCGAGTTCCGACATCATGTTGTCTTGGGTAACGACCCGGATGGCCGACTCGATCGGGCCGCCACCCAGCGTCTCGCCAGTCGCGACGTCGGCAATCATTTTTGCGTAGAAGCCCATGACAATGACCGCGATGGTCGAGACCAATGCGACCGAGCCAGTCAGGAAGGTACTGAACATCACGCCGAATGCCGTCACGATCACCATCTGCAGCCACAGGGTGATGAACGACTTGACGAAGTTCCACCAAAACTGCCGGTCGGCGGCTCGAATGTAGACGTCCGTTTTCGCAAGCCCAAAGTACTGCGATCGTTCGTCGCATTGCACGACGAGGTCCAGATCGCCATTGTGTGCCAGCGAGTCGAATAAATCGACTTCCCTGTAAGAACCGTCAATCATCTCCGCTTCGATGCGGCGAGGGATCGGAAGCGATTCTGGAGTAAATTCGATCGCGGTGAAAGTAATCGGCTTGCTCTTCACCGCGGTATCTTTGTCCATTTGGCGTCTGGCTTGCGGATCTTTCAACGCCGGGTTTGGGTTCTGCAGAACCAGAGAGCCGGAGATTCCCCGCTCAATCTCGCCGGTGTACGTTCGGAAGACGCGAATGGACATTTCCAATGGGACTTCATCGTTCTTCAGAAAGTCTCTGGGGTCGAGGTTCTTGAAGTGATAGATGCCGGCGGAAAGCGTGTTGCCTTCGACATATCCACGGTAGGTCCATTCTTTTCCGACGTTGATACCTTTACCTGGCTTGCCGTCGCGCCCCAGAAACTCAAGGTCACCGTAAATGGGAACGCGAGCCTGCAGAGCACCTCGGGGTGGTCCGACACGCACGGAATCTTTGTTCCCTTTCTTGTCGTCCAGAACAACGTGGTAGTGACCCATCGCCGAGTCTGACTTGACGCCATTCTCCGTATTGAATTCGTGCCGGTGATGGGAGTTGAAACTCGTGAGGCCAGTGTTTCCTTTCCCACTTTCGGTCAGCTGGACCTGCTCAACAGCAGGATGTTCGTGGCTGAGCCCGCGGTTAACGAAAATGAGGCTGACGAGACACATCAATCCAATAATCATCGTTCCGATCGCCGAGAATCCGATGATGCGGCCGAGGATGATCTCCCACGCGCGAACCGGTTTGGTCACGACGGTGAAAATGGTTTTCTTTTCGATGTCGGCTGGCAAACTGAAAGCACTCAGAAAAATGGTCAGCAGCAGCACGAGCAGGTTCACCGTCCTGATCGCGAAACTGATATACAGCCGCGTTGGATTGTCACTCTGAACATCGAGGAACCACCCAGCGAACAGAAAGATCAATGCAAGAACCGCGAACACGACAAGAACGTAGCGACGAATCGATTCTTTGAAGGCCAGCCGGGACATCGCGAAAACGCGACGCATCTTGATGTTGCGGAAGTCCCGCCATCCCTCGCCCACGATGTACCGGAGTTGCCGGATGGCAGCGCCCGGCCCGCCCCGCAACGCGGAAGTCAGAAAGCCGAATAGCATTGCCGCCAGTCCAAGAAGGATCACAAGGCCGACGAATGAAATCAGCGCGCCCGGCAGGTTACTTGCCAAGTCGGGTAAGAGCCATTCAAGGAATGGGCGAATCTGCTTCTCTAGAACCATGCTTGTCTACGATTTCAGATTTGGAGCGTTTAAACAGTCTTACTTTTTCGAACCAGCACGCCGTCCGGGGCGTGCTTCGCTATCTGCAACGATGCTGAGGAACAGGTCTTCGAGAGTCGATCTCGGGTTCTCCATCTCCAGCAGTTCGCCGCCGTGTTTGGCGATCACCTGTCGAATCTCTTCCTTGGCTTCGTCGGAGAGTTTGTTTGCCTGGATCTGGGTTGTGTCAGCAACCTGCAATAAATCCTTTACGCGGCCAAGTTCCTGGAGTTCACCCTGGTGAAGAATGGCGATCCGGTCGCAGACGTCTTCGACATCTGCCAGAAGGTGGCTACACATCAGGACAGTTTTGCCTTCGTCACGCAGCTTGAGAATAAGATTCTTCATCTGACGCGTTCCGAGCGGATCGAGTCCCGATGTTGGCTCGTCCAGCACAATCAGTTCCGGGTCGTTGATCAGTGCCTGGGCGAGACCGATCCTGCGAGTCATCCCTTTGGAATACTCTTTGAGTTGACGTTTGCGAGCCCCCTGAAGACCCACCGTTTCAATCAGCTCGTTGGCTCGCTTCTTTCGCATCTGAGGTGTCATGTCGAAGAGACGACCGTAAAAATCCAGCGTCTCTTCAGCCGTCAGGAAGCGGTAAAGATACGATTCTTCCGGCAGAAAACCGACTCGCTCATTCTTTTCAACGTCGGCAGCGTTCTGGCCGAAAACAAGAGCTTCACCACTCGTTGGGAAAAGCAAACCCAGCAGCAGCTTGATGGTTGTTGTTTTTCCGGAACCATTGGGCCCCAGCAATCCAAAGATCTCGCCGCGTTTCACATCGAGGTCGAGGGCATTTAACGCACGAACTTTCTGGCGTCCCCAGAAATCGCGGTACACCTTGGTGAGGTTCCGCGTCTCGATAACGACTTCACTCTGGTCCGAAGTAGCTTTTGATTCTGAAGGAGAAGCCGATGTTGTCATGCTTTATGGTCCAACATTCGTTGAAGTTACAGTTGGCAATTCGAGGTCAACGACGTCCAGTGGGAAGAGCATTCGTGGAGGCCACCGCCACACACTATTACGAGCCACATTCCCGTTTCGTTCGTCGCCTGGGTCGTTGTTGGATGACGTTTGTCACCCGTTGTGTCTTACGAAAAGCTCCGCGCGCACCGTCATTTGAACGGACGATATTTGAGCGAAGAAGTGCCGTGCATCGCAGCCGTATGTCAATATTTTGGCTGAAGACACTCCGCTCACATCCAACGTTCAAACCCTGATGGGGCCCGACCGCGTCATGGAGGATCCGCGAAACTTACTACTATATTAGGTTTACACGCACAATCAACTGGCTGCGAACCGCCAGTTTCAAATCGCCCTACCGCTTTTGTAACTGTTCACGGATATTGACGTTTCCTCATGTTCGAGAGGGGCAGGCACAAATTTCCGGCGTTTGTCCGCTTGGCGAAATAAGTCAGTTTGCCGCCGAAAAATTGAGCCAGACGCTTGCCCGCGTGAACGGTTACTCGCTTTTCTCCCTCGAATCGATAAGGGCAACCGATACGTTTTCTTCGTGACGATGGTTCCCGAGCCGAATTCGACGGCGTTGTTGATCATTGGACGGATATTGGCTGGATTTGTTGGGTCGATCCGGTGGACAATGAAGCCCCCCCCTTTTGCCTGTACTCGGTAAGCACGCTCACCATCGCCAACGAAAAAGGCGGCAAGTCAATCTGGTCACGATCTTGTAAACTACCAATGGATTAACCAATTTGCTCTCATTCGTAGATAGCTCGGCAGCAAAGTTTACGAGTTTCCCGGCCAAGGCATCATTCGCTCGACCGATCCTGGTATGTCAAAAACCCTCCCGACCAACCGTGATCAGGCCGTTCGCTACCTGTACGAACGCATCAACTACGAACGAAGAATTCACGTTCCGTATAGCGAGCGGAACTTCAAGCTCGACCGGATGCGACGCCTGGCGGAACGGTTGGGGAATCCCGAGGAGCAGCTGAACATCGTCCATGTTGCCGGCACCAAAGGCAAAGGATCAACGTCCACGATGTTGGCGTCGATCCTGACGTCAGCCGGCAAGAAGACCGGCTTGTTCACGTCGCCTCATCTTCAGCGGCTGGAAGAGCGGATCGTCATCGACGGCGAAGAAATTCCCGGTGACCGACTGACAGCAATCGTGTGCGACATGATTCCGGTCATCGAGTCGATGGAAGTCGATGATCCGGTCGACAATCGCCCCACCTTTTTCGAGATTGTGACTGCCATCGCGTTTGTCCACTTCCAACAGCAGGAAGTAGATAACGTGGTCCTCGAAGTCGGCCTGGGAGGACGTCTTGATTCGAGCAACATTTGCCATCCGAAACTTTGCATCGTTACCGAAATTGATCTCGACCATACCCGGCAATTGGGCGACACCCTCGAGAAGATTGCGGGTGAAAAGGCGGGCATTATAAAACCCGGTGTTCCCGTCGTCTGTGGAGCCACAAAACCGGCGGCTGTCGCAGTGATACGGGATCGTGCCAGGGAACTTGGAAGCGAAATTTACATGCTGGGCGATTCGTTCGGATTCCAACATGTGACGTCAAAGCCAGGCCAACCGCCGGCTGAAAGAGAGCAAGCTTCAACGAAGCCCGGACAGGCTGAATCAGTCAAACCGTTCGAGACAATCGAGTTTACTTGCGACGATTCGCTGGGCGGCAGTCACACGGATCTGGAATCGGTTGCCATCTCCATGATGGGGCAGCACCAGGCCGCGAATGCGTCGATGGCACTCGCGGCGGTTAATGTACTCCAGTCGCATGGCCTGGAACTGAGCGAGTCGCAATTGCGGGATGGGCTCGTCAGGGCTTCGTGCCGTGGCCGAGTCGAACTGGTTGCAAGATCGCCAGCCGTCATTCTCGACGTTGGGCACAATGAGGCTTCGATTCGTGCGTTGACCGAGACGTTGGCTCGGCACTTCCCCCAGGATCCGGCTGATCGAGTCGTTGTTTTCGCAACAACCAAAGGGAAGGATGTGGAAGCAATGTTGCGGATCCTGCTTCCGTGGTGCGGACAGCTGATCGTGACGAAGTACCAGGACAATCCTCGCGGCTGTTCGACGGGTAGCATTTTGAGGATCGCCGAGCATCTCGTTTGCGAGTTGTTGTTCAGTAGCGATTCGCTGAATTCACTGGCGAAGGTGTCCAGCCACGAGCAACCGAGTGATGCATGGGCGGCTGCGATGGAGCTTTCGACCAAAGATTCTTTGGTCTGTATTACTGGTTCCTTTTTCTTGGCGGCGGAGCTGGAATCGCTGGCAAGGAACTCGAAATAACATTTGCTCATCCTGGTTCATCCGTGGTTTCAACTGCCAATCTCAACTCTCGCGCAACCGAAATCCAATTCGGTAGTAAACGCTCAACACGCCGATCATCGTCGCAAGGAAGCCAACAAAGAAGAGGCAGGCATTTCGAACAAATCGCACAATGTTAACGCGATTCAGTCCCGCGGGGCCATTTTCTGGCATGTAGTACAAGCTGATTGATCCGGCTATGACGACGCCGACAATGACCGCCGCCAGCAGCCAGCGATTACCTTGCGAGAAAACGAGTGCAGTACACAGGAGCGCCAGAACGCAGATTCCAACGAGATAGGGTGTTACGAAGCCAATCATCTGCTTCCACGGCGCGTTACCTTCCCAAGATCCCTCCGGAATGACATTCTTGACGAGAAGCACAATCACTGCAGCGACAGTCATCGTGATCATCAAGTGCCGAATACCAAACTGCGATGCATCGACTTTTCCTGATTTGTCTGCACTGGTAATAACTTGGCCGCTGGTCAATCGAAAGATCCAGAACGGAATTTGCAAGACAGCGAATATGACTGCCGCGACTAACGAAAAGAAGATTGTGACTTCGAGAGGTAAATTGCCTGGGTCAAGCAGGTTCAAGGTCTGTAGATAGGCCAGCACTACGCCGATCAAAACGCCGGTTGCCAACGGAATGCGAAGTACGACTCGCTGGTAACCCAGCGCGAGCCAGACTGCTACCAGGCACGGCTCGGCAAGCATGGCTCCTATCGCTGGGCAAAGCAGGAGTTCAGGATCGGTGGCTTTCCAGAAAAAGCAAGTCCCCAGACAGTTGCCGATCGCAGCAATCGCAACAAAGCCGACGGTGACAGGAATCGTCAGCGGTGAATAGTCAGAAAGTACTGGCTCGAACGTCAACGGGCCTGAGGCCGCGAACGGTGATTCGCCCAGGTCACGACTGGGCCCGACCGGACCGATTCTCTTGTAGCTTGCATCAGCGTTTTCCATTGCGACATCGTCCTTTGGTGATGGATGTGTTTCTCAGCACACTCGCTCGCAAGTCGAGCTGTATTCGTCAAACGTCGGCCACTCGGCAAGATTAACCATTTCAAGTGAGGCTGGGCACGAGTAATCTGGAATCTATATGTTGATTGATTCGCAGTTTAGCTCCAAAAGTTCATCTCAAAGACCTTTCAATGTCAAAGAATCGACAAGAAATCCGTGACGCCAGGCATCCAATTCTATCGTGGGGACTCGGCGCCTTGATGATTGCGGTATCCATATTGATGTCGGTAGGGACTGTTGATGCCCAGTCACCAAATCCTGACTTGCTGACCGTTGCCGAAAAGTCGGATTTCAAAAACACGGCGACTTATGAAGAGGTCATGGCCACCTGCCGGAAACTGGCCGAATCGAATCGCGTTCACCTCACCACGATGGGGCGCACCAGTCAGGCTCGCTCGCTTCCCCTCTTGGTCGTTGGTAATGATCCGCCCGAAGCGCCGCAGGGACTTCGCGAAAAGAAGCATCGCGACAAGCTGGTCGTTTTTGTGCTCGGAAATATTCACGCCGGAGAAGTCTGCGGGAAGGAAGCCATCCTGATGCTGACTCGTGAACTGGCTGTCGGCCAACATCCCGACTTGCTCGACAACCTCGTGCTTCTCTTCGCACCAATCTACAACGCGGATGGAAACCAGCCGATGTCGCCGACGAACCGGCCTGGCCAGCACGGTCCCGACGGCGGGATGGGCCAGCGAGCCAACGGGCAGGGTCTCGATCTGAATCGCGACCATGTCAAACTCGAATCGCCCGAGGCGCGGGGTTTCGCGAAGCTGTTGACCGAGTGGGATCCCGCGATCGTCATCGACACGCACACGACCAACGGATCGTACCACCAGTACACGTTGACATATGACGGTCCTCGGAATGCGGCGAGCCCGGCAGGATTGATCGCGTACACGCGGGATGATTTCCTGCCCGAGGTCAGTCGCCGGATGGAAGATCGGGTGGGCTACAAATCGTTTTACTACGGTAATTTCTCGGACGACCACCAGCAATGGAATTCGTATCCGGCCTGGCCGCGTTACGGGACTCAATACGTTGGGGCGCGAGGCAGAATTTCGATTCTGTCCGAAGCGTATGCCTATGCTTCGTATCGGGATCGCGTGCTTGTCAGCAAGGAGTTTGTGCTCGGCTGCGCAAGGCTCGCTGCGGAGCGAAAAGCGACGATTCAAAAGTTGATCACGGAAGAGGCGACATCATGGCGAAAGGCGAACGGGAAGAATCCTGACAAAGTCGCGATTCGCAGCGAACCCAAACCGCTGGATCGCAAGTTTACGATGCTCGGCTATGAAGAAAATGAGCAGACAAAGGCGGCTGAACACGGAACCTTGCCGCCGAACAGGAAGACATATAACGATGTCGAATTTATTGGGCTCGAGTCGCCAACGAAGTACGTGACTCGTCCATTCGCATACGTGATTCCGGCAGAATTGGCCAAAGTCCGCGACAATCTCGATCGTCATGGCATCCGCGTGGAAGTGCTTCGCGAGGATCTTGTCGTCGATCTGGAAGAGTACGAAATTGTGTCAGTCGATATTGCCGAACAACCATTTCAAAAACATCGACTCGCCGAAGTCGCCGCCAAGGCAATCACGCAGAACCGAAAAATCACCGCGGGATCCATCATCGTCAAAACGGATCAGGATCTTGGCCGGCTGGCGACTCTCTTGCTCGAACCGGAATCGCAGGACGGGCTCGTCACGTGGAACTTTTTCGATGACCATCTGGAAAAAGGCAAAGCGTTCCCGGTTATGCGTCTGTTGGAAAACATTCCGCTGCGAACAACGGACTACCGTCGTTTGAAACCCGACCAGATGCTGCAAAAGAAGCGAGTCTCTTTCGACGACGTTTACGGAAGATCATCGCCGAATTTCAACGGCAGCCCACTTTCTGGCTTGCGCTGGTTTGATGATCAGCATTACCTGCAGCGACAGGGAAGCGGCTGGCAGAAAATTAACGCCTCGTCGGGCGCTGCCGAACCATTCATCGATCGAAAAGTTCTCGAAGACGCATTGGCGGCGTTACCAGGAATCGGCCGCAAGCGGGCACCAAGGCTGGTCTCTTCGATTCAAATGGACAAAACAAAATCGCGCGGTATCTGGAGTTACGCAAACAATCTGTATTCATCGCGACTGGACGGAACCGAAGCCAAACGGCTGACATCCCAGCCTGGCAGAGAAGAGCTGGCGAGATTCAGCCCGGATGGAAAACGTATCGCGTACGTTTCCGACTATGACCTTTACGTTGCGGATGCGACCGGGCCTGATGAGCGGACCCGGCGACTGACGTACGACGGTGATCGGCTGAAGCGACATGGCAAAGCCGACTGGGTGTACTTTGAGGAGATTTACGGTCGCAGCTGGTTGGGATACGCATGGAGCCCCGATTCGGACCAGATTGCATTCCTGGAGTATGACGATTCGCCCGTTCGCGAGTTTACTGTGATGGATCACGTTCCTCCGCGTGGCAATGTCGAGCAGGAACGCTATCCAAAGGCCGGCGATCCGATCCCGCAGGTTCGACTGGGCGTGGTCAGTGCGGACGGCGGGGACGTCAAATGGATCGAGCTTGGCGGATACCAGGCGGAGAATATGATCATCACCCGCTTCGGCTGGAACCCGGGCGGTTGGCTGTATGCATACATTCAGGATCGAGCCCAGAGGTGGCTGGACTTCGTCAAAATCGACTCGAGAACCGGCGAGGCGACGCGGCTGTTTCGTGAATCGCACAACCGCTGGGTAGACGATCCTGGCGAGCCGCACTTTCTGTCCGACAATTCCTTCATGCTGCTGAGCGATCGTGATGGCTGGCGGCACCTTTACCACTTCGATCCGGACGGCAAAGTCATCGGGCAAGTCACCTCGGGCGAATGGGAAGTTCGGGACGTCAAAGAAGTCAACGAGGATGACGGCTACATCTATTTCACAGCGACGAAGGATTCGCACCTGACTGAGAATTTGTATCGCGTGAAATTCAACGGAGGCCGATTCGAGCGACTGAGTAAAGGCGACGGGGATCACAAGATTAGCCTTGCTCCAGGTGCCCGCTACTTCATTGATACGCATTCGACAATCAAGTCGCCGCCGACGGTAACGATGTATTGTGGCGGTGGTTTGCATGTTCGTACGCTCGACACCAATCCGCTTACCGACCTGTCGAAGTACGCTTTGGGTGAAACCGAACTAGTCGACATGGAAATGCGAGACGGGTATTCGCTTTCGGGCATCATGATCAAGCCAGTCGATTTTGATCCGGCTCAAAAGTACCCGGTGTGGTTGAAGACGTATGCCGGGCCGCACGCGCAGACGGTGCGGAACGAGTGGGGCCGCGGTCGAACACGAGACCACATGCTTGCGAATCAGGGCATGATCGTTTTTCAGTTTGATCCGCGAAGTGCCAGCGGACGGGGCCCGAACAGCACCTGGACAGCTTACAAGCAGCTGGGTGTTCAGGAACTAAAGGACCTCGAAGACGCCGCCGACTGGCTCGCCGGGCACGACTTTATCAACGGCGACCGAATTGGAATCGGCGGGTACAGCTACGGGGGATTTATGGCATCGTACGCGCTCACGCACAGCAAAAAGTTCTGCGCGGGATTCGCTGGCGCGCCGGTTACCGACTGGCGAAACTATGACGCGTTTTATACCGAGCGCTACATGGATACTCCGCAGGAAAATCCTGACGGATACAGGAATACATCGGTTGTCGCCGCCGCGAAAGATCTGCACGGCAAGTTGCTGCTCGTCCACGGAGCCATGGATGACAATGTCCACGTCCAGAACTCGCACCAATTGTCACTTGCATTACAAAAGGCGGGCAAAGACTTCGACATCATGATTTACCCGCGTTCCCGTCACGGCATCCGCAGCCGCCATTTCTATCGCCTGCGAAATGCCTTTATTCGTAAGGCGCTCCTGGATTCGGGAGCGGAATAATCGTCGAGTTCCGGCCTTTCTACTGCATCGCCAATCGCTTGGTGGTTCAATTCGGTTCCGGCTTCGTCATTTCGTTTGGTGGAACCTCAAACGTCAGATACCTTGGAGTCTATGAGAACGGTTTATTCCATTGCCGCCAGCGGCTTGATTCTATTGGTGACATTTTTCGCCAATCTTGCGGCTGCGCAAACCGTTACTGCCGGAAAACAGCTTCCGGATGCTCTCACCGCTGCAATTCTTGGTGACTCGCGCCCACGTTCACAACGGATCGTACCGCCAGTTCGCCCGCAACCTTTTGCTCCAGCAACCGGTCGGCTACGTCGCCCAATCAGCCAGCAGAAGAAAACTTCGACGGTTGAGAAGCAGGAAAGTCGAATCGTTGGTGTCACAACGCTCGCTCAACCGACTCAGCCAGCTCAACAGCAACGGACGACAGGGCAGCGGCCATCGTTTCGACCATTGCAGCTTGGTAGCGGCCAGCCAACAAGTCGCGTTGGTGTTTCGCGTTTTGCAAACTCGGGAATGCGTCCGAGTGAATCTGGCGGACTACCTGTAACACCCCGTGTTGTTCCAGAATATACACAGGATCAGCGAGCCGCCTTGTTAGAGAGGTCGATTCGCGAACGTGCCGAAAGCGAATCTCGCGAATCGAGCGAAACGAGTGCGTCGTTATCGTACGAGGCGAAGTTCTATCGCGACGAGCTTGCCGCAGACAATCCATCGGGACAACCTGGCGGCGGCAACAGGCAAAGATCCAGCGACTCACCGACTGCGCAGAATTCAGCTCCCTCCAGTCCAGCCATTTCGACCGCGTTGCCAGTCGGCTTTGGGGCGAACCGTTTGGCCAGGCCAACGACAGGTGTCTCGCGTTTTGCTGGTCCAGCGGTTCGAGGGCCTGCTTCGCCACGACGTGCCTCTGGAATTCCCAGTTCGCCCATGATTCTTCCCGCTGGAGCTGGGCGCCGATCATCGGCAGGTCGGCTCCGCGGCGGATGTGGTGGTGGCTGACGCGTCCGGTAATTGATCGCGTGTCGATCACTCGAGACTCTCGCCGCTTATCGAGAGTGGCATCGGCCGTTCCGCCCAGCCGTCTTTTCCCTTGGACCCGAGCATTCAGTTGCCGTCGAATCATGGGGATCAGGTTGTGGGCAAGTCTCGCCTTGCACGCTAGAATTCTGGATTCGATAGATTTCACAAGCGAAAAAGGAACATTGATGTCGGACCCCTATTTTCAGCAGTTGTTCGCGGAGCGTATCGGTGGAGCCAACTATGGCAAGGGAACGGACATCTACAAGTTCGAGAAGATCAAGCGAGCCAAACGCAAAGCCCTCGCCGACTATCCGGATCGTAAGCTGATCGACTTTGGCATTGGCGAGAACGACGAGATGGCGCCTGCCGCTGTTCGCGAGCGAATGGCGGAAGAGATTCACAAACCGGAAAATCGCGGCTATGCCGATAACGGCATTCTTGAATACAAAGAAGCCGTTTCAAGGTTCATGCTTCGAAACTTTGACGTCGCACTCGATCCGGTGACGGAGATCAATCACTGCATCGGATCGAAACCGGCGCTCGCGATGTTACCAGCGACATTGATTAACCCGGGCGATGTGACGCTGATGACAGTTCCGGGATATCCGGTGGCCGGAACGCACACTCGCTACTACGGTGGCAACGTTTACAAGTTGCCTTTGCTTGCGGAAAACGGGTTCTATCCGGACCTCGACGGTATCCCGGCTGACGTTCTGGCCAAGGCCAAGCTGTTGGTGATCAATTACCCGAACAGTCCGACGGGGAAAGTCGCGACGCGGAAATTTTACGAGGACGTGGTCGCGTTTGCCAAAAAGAACAATATCGTGGTTGTGCAGGACGCCGCACATATCATGCTCAGTTATGAGACCGAACCGCTGAGTTTTCTTTCGGTCCCTGGGGCAAAAGACGTCGGTGTCGAGGTTCATTCGTTGTCGAAGGGCTTCGACATGATCGGCTGGCGAATCGGTTGGGTGTGTGGCCATCCGCTTCTTGTTCAGGCGTTTGCGGACGTCAAGGACAACAGCGATTCCGGACAGTTCATTGCGATTCAAAAGTCTGCGGCTGCCGCGCTGGATGACGAGAGCATCCCAACGAACACTCGCGAGAAGTATCACCGTCGTTTGAAGAAGCTTGTCACGATGCTGAGCGCCTGCGGGTTCGAATGCGAAGTCCCCGGCGGTACGTACTTTCTGTACGTGAAGTGTCCCCAGGGAATTGCGGGCGGTCCCAGTTTTGCGAACGCGGAAGAAGCCAGCCAGTACCTGATCAACGAACACTCAATCGTGACGGTGCCATGGGATGACGCGGGTTCGTTTCTGCGTTTCTCGGTGACTTATGTGGCAGCGGACGAAGCCGAAGAAGACGCGTTGATGCAGCTGGCCGCCGAGCGGTTGGGTGCAGTCGCAATTTCGGTTTAGGTCGTCGCTTAGGTTGTCGTGTGGGTCGTCGTATCGCGGCAAGAAAGAATCGCGGCAAGAAAGAATCGCAGGATGGGCACTCTTGCCCGTCCTCTCGCGAGAGTGCTGTCTGTTCAAGCTACTCTGCTGTTGGATCTGCTGGATCATCGTCGTCCGACTCGACGATGTATTCCAGGCCATTGATCTCCACGGCATCGCCCA
>CALHZT010000341.1 GCA_938040995.1 uncultured Pirellulaceae bacterium
AAGAATCCGGATCGGCCAGGGACGAGACAGGCACGACAAGTACCCGGGGAGCTCAAGTCCGTTGTTTTGCAAGTGAGTTTGAAAGTGAGTGCCTACTGTCGTTTGCGGCGAAAGCAGAGACCGGCGAGGAATCCTGGCAGAAGCAGCGCGAATGCACCGGGCTCTGGCACCGTATTGATTTTGCCAATGCTGATTCCATCGAACTTCTGGTTTGCGAGAGCCTGATAGTTGACCCCGAAGGACGTAGCGCCCTGAATAATCACGTATCCATTGGAAACTCCATTCGGACTGAGACCAAATCCGTTTCCACTGATGTCAAAATCGCTGGAGATGTTCGGCAGCAATCCACTACTGTGGACGTAGGCAGGTGTACCGGGCGAAAAGAGCGTCGCGAATGTAAGAACCTCTTCCGGATCGATCGTATTGAACTCGATAATGACATCTGTCGGCTCGGAGAGATTGAATGCCAGCGAAAGGAGATCGCTATTGCCGCCGATCAGAATGTCATCGCCAGCGAACGATGTCGTGAACGAATTACCAATGCCAGCCGCGATTAGATCGAGATCTCCACAAACATCAGTAAAGACCTGTCCCGGCCCGGTGATTGTGGAATGATCCCATGCACTGAGATCGAACCAGTCAATGTTCGTTGGATCAAAAGTGTTCGCCGAAGATATTCCGCAGAACAGCACCAACAAAGCCGTGACCGCCATTGTTTTTCTTAACATGTATGCTCAACTCCAGAATTCGAAATGAAACAACCGCCTCGATCAGTCGCCGTCGCGGAGAACATTCTCGCCAGGTCGCCTACTGAATCTGGAAACTCGATGACGCGATTCGCAGGCCACTTGTCCGCCACAATGGCTTGGACATGGCATTTCTCCAGATTTGAGGGTTATGCCAGATCGCCGCACCTGTATGGGGAAGTCGCCGACTGACCAATCGTTGGAAACCACCGGTACAGACCGTTTCAATTGATCCAGCCTTGTTGCGATCGCTCACGATTCGATGCCAAAACACACCACTCAAATGACCGCCTGAGTTGGCAAATTGATGAAAACACTTCCCATATTCGTCTATGGCACGCTGAAGCGCGGCGAAAGAAATCAGTCGATTTGGCCCGATCGCAACCCGATTGTTCGAATCGCCACTCTCGAACACGCCAGCCTTTACGACTATGGCCCCTACCCGTGCATGGTTGACGGTGATGAAGTCGTCGGTGGCGAATTGTGGTCCGTTCGCAAGCAGTGGTACCTGGCCACGATCGAAGCGCTGGATCGACTCGAAGGCTATCAACCGGACGGCGACAGTCTCTATATTCGCCGTGTCGTTACTTGTCAGACGGCAACGGGAAACGTTGAAGCCTACGCCTACTTCTTCAACCAGCCTTTGACTGACGAGTACCAAAAGCTCTCACCGAACCAAAACGGCATCGTGGCATGGAGTGGCACGTAGGCCGGAACAAGCGGCGAAACTGCATCAATATTTTCTTGAAGCAAACGCCGCGCAGTGCCGGCAGGGAAGCATCTCCGACCTCGCGACTTCAAAGAACATCGCGAACCCGAACCGCTACGTGCCGGAACAGCGTGGGCGTCGCTGCGTCATTGACCATCTAAACCCGACCGCTTGTTACGGCCTGGGTTCTCTCGCCAGTACGCGCGCAAAGTCATCGTTTCCGGCGCACACCGAAAACAACAACGCCAATCCACAACAGATGAACGAGATTTGATGGTTCCGGAACAGCAATCACATTGAGCGCAATATCGAACCCGCCACTCTGGTTTGGCATCAAGGGCGAATCAAACTCAAAGTACCCAATGCCGGCCTGAGCAATCGCCGTTGGATTATTGACAAATGACGACTCCGACACTCTCAGGCTCAGGAACAAGGGTTGGGAATCTTCAAATGAGGCGACGGGGAAATCGCCGGTAAGATCCTGATCACTGGCTTCGGTAAATGTCTGCCCAAGAATGTCGAGCTCCACCATCAATCCCCGACTCGCATTGATCGACTCAAATCCAGACCCACCAAGCAATGAAGCGTCGTAAGTGAACGAACCGCTCCCGGTCATGCTCAGCAGAGTTGCCTGCAAACTGTCTGAGCCGCCAACGACTCGACCAACAGTGACCGACAACTGTTCTGTTGTGAGCTGAGCCGAAGCTGCCGAAGAGAATAAGGTCGCAACAAGAATTAAAGCGGAAGAAAAACTGAAGAGTCTGCACATCATTAAATCTGCCCCACATAATGTTTGCGCTGGTGAGTACGAATTGGTCGACCGCAACCAAACAACTCGCAAGCATAATCCAACCATCCCACCGGACGCAAAATCAACAACATTTGCCGGGAATACATGGCAATGTCGAGAACTTCATCCTGCTGCCGTGCTCCGCTGTTTCCTTAAATGCTCGCCGTATCAGCCAGCGGCGCAGGCGACTTCCGCCGGCCAAGACTGACAGGGCGACACTGCGCTCAATGTCCATGCATCAACACCAAATGTACAAGCCGCTTTTGCCTGCACCATTTCACCCTTGAAAACCAGCGGTTTCTGCAACTTATTTGTTTTGGCATTCAACATGCTTTAGCACTCTCCCGAACTGAAGCGGTCTGCCTTCAGTCGCGGGTCAAATTCAAATTCTGACTGAGAGTCGAATCATGTTGAAAGCAATCGGAGCAATCATTGTCTGCTTGTGGGCAGCCGACTTTATTACGGGTTTCATTCACTGGATGGAAGACACTTACTGCCTGGAACATCTGCCAGTCATCGGCGGGTTTATCTGCGAACCGAATATCCAGCATCATATCGATCCTCTCGATATCGTTCGCGACGGAACTTTCTTTTCGCGAAACTACCTGCAATGGACATCCTGCGGAGCCATTTTTCTTGGCCTTTGCCTCGTCGGGTGGGGAAACATCTACACGTTCATGACGCTATTCTTTGCTTCCTTTGGGAATGAAGTCCACCGCTGGAATCACATGTCGCGATCTGGCCCATTCGTATCGCTGTTGAAAGAAACAGGTTTAATTCAAATGCAGCGCCAACACTCATTGCACCACAAACCACCGTACGCCCAATACTACTGCGCTTTGACATCGCAACTAAACCCGGTTCTCGAACGCGTCAATTTTTGGCGACGGCTCGAGTCGGCCGTCACCTTTATGACTGGAATCACTCCCAAGCGAGAAAATCGCCGCGACGCAGCCCCACCGAAGAAGACACGCCGAAAGAAAACGCAGCACGATAACGCCAACCGGTTAGCTCCGGCGGCAAGCTAAAGTCCAAGCAATCGAGAATCCGCTATATTGGCAATCATGAAGAATCTCGGATGCATTACGAATCTCGAAGCCATCGATCACTTCGTTTCCCTGAAAGGCAAACGAGTCATCGATATCGGTTGTGGCGACCTGGGATTCACAAAACAGCTTGCCACCAAGGCCGATCACGTCATCGGGATCGATCCCGATCCGGTTCAAGCCGAACTGAACCGTGCCGCAGAAGATGTCGCGAA
>CALHZT010000342.1 GCA_938040995.1 uncultured Pirellulaceae bacterium
GATGGTTCGCGGCTTGGACGGAGCCTCGCCCTCCCGCGCCGCCGTTCGCTTTCTGTTTCCAGCCTTCCTGATTCGAAACGAATTGTTGAATCAGGAAAGAAGGAAGGATGTTTTTGGACGGAGCCTTGCCCTTGGGTGTTGTAAATTCAATGTTGAGTATTTGTGCTCACGCCAGATTTATTTCTGCCGCTTGCCTGGCCTCGACCGCTCGGCCCAGGCAACCCTCCTCCGACGCAGTGGTGGCATGTGAGGAACGAACAGGGCATACCACGCGTCGCGTGAGGAGGGTCGGAGCCTCAGCGACGGGGAGGAGCGGCCAAACGCGTCGATGTATCAGCAACAGTTCGTATTCGTTCTCGAGTAACGCAAAATCCTCTGCACGGCCAACTTCACAACACCCCTCGGCGAGGCTCCGTCTGAACCATCGGGGCAATGCCCAAAACGCGTTTTCGATTTTGAGTGGAAGACGGGCTGTTCTCGGCGTTCAACGGAAAGACTTGAACTGTCCCTTCTATCGTTCGCGGCTCGGACGGAGCCTCGCCCTCCCACGCCGCCGTTGGAGCCTCGCCTTCCCGTTGACCGCCAATTTAAAAAACGCCTTCTTGGAGATCGGCAGCACGATTGTCGTAGCACTCTCGCAACGCCTCGCGAATGTTTCCTTTGTGTCGCCGGTAGAGCGCTTCGATTGCTGACGTGGGGATCTGCCAGTCGGGATCAAGTCGTCGGATAATTGTCTCGAGCATGGTGACAGTCGATCTGGTTTGTAGAAGAACCGGAACGCTGTTGCGGCGGTGTCTGGACTCGACAATCTGGCAATGTGCGATTCGTTTCAGTTGAGTTCGCCATTGCTTCCGTTGTTGAAAAGACATTGGGCTCGAAAACCGCCATCCAGCGACTCCCGCAGAATCCAGAAGGATGACCGTGTCGGGGTGCACGTCGCTGGGGATGGTTGGTAGCTCACACCGACCGTCGACGGTTCGGTGAAGTGAGATTCGCAGCACTTCACTATCTTGCTGCTCTAGATGTTGTTTCAACCCATCGAAGAATGTCGTCTTTCCGGTTCCATGCGGGCCGACCACGGAACACTGCGTTCGAGTTGCCCGAAACGATTTAAATCGCTCGAGTATTTCTTTCCAGGAGGTGGCCAGCCATTCCGGTTGGAACAGAATCGTTGATTCGACGCGCGTTGTGCGGAAAGGATTGTTGCGAGCCGTAATTCGCGGCATGCGATCAGGGGTTTTTGGTAAACGACTCATGGGATTTAATCGTGGATTTCAGTTCGTGGAAATCGCGATTCGAGCTGAACATCTTTTCCCAGCGACCTAGCTCGATTTCGTCGATGTCATAACTATACAGGTCCATTTCATCGCCGTTTGGTGAAATGGTGACTGGCACGGCCTCTGCGTGTTCGTTTCCTTGCCACGCGTCCAGCGCCCAAAGAATCGAGACGAGTTTACCAGAGAAGCTCCACGGCCAATTTGGTGCTTCGATCGTGAATGATTCGTTTCCTTTGGCCATCGTGACTGGCCATTCGAGTTCATGGAATACTTCCCGTTGGCTGGTGCCTTTGCCCTCCGTGCGAAACGCCAGTTCGAGAGAAATGACTGTCTTGTCACTGACCGGCAGTTGGTTCCAACGGACTTCGCCTGCGATTGTTCCGCCCGGTGCGAAACCGGTTTGTTCGTCATGAAGGTGGATGGAGATACTCATGGTTGCTCATCGGCTGGCGTGAATATGTGCGTGCAGGTTTTGAAGGATCAGGAATTGTCGAATGGGAGTAAGTCGAATTTGAGCTTGTCCCTCACGTCGGGCCAACGCGGAACGTCGCCACGAACGACGATGTGCCAGAGGATTTTGTTGTCGTCCAGATCCAGCGTCGGCATCAACCCTGAGGGCAACTCGTATTCAACAATCCCCTGATGGATGTATGCAGGATCCGTTTCGTCAACGAGAAGTTTCCGAAAGAAGACTTTGTTATCGGTGACATGGCTGGTTCCCCGGCGGTATCGCGCCTGCTCGGTACCTTCGAGGTAGACCTTCAGTCGCTTTACACGATGGGATCGTGGAGCGAGATTCCACTGCAGGCTGCAAATGTCGCCTGTCTTGAGATTGCCTGGCGTTATTTCGATTCGGGATTTTGGATTCATCAGGCTGAAGAGCGTGTAGAACCAGCCGACAATCATCAAAACCCCGATGAGAATGAAGGGGATCATGAAAATCCCAATGCCGATCCCGGGAACGTTGGTTAGAAACAAGGCGACCATGCCATTCCAGAACAGGCAGAAAAATGTGGTTCCGAGGAAGGCGTTGCGACGTGACGCGTTGCTGGTCAGGACGAGGGGCTCATCCACGTTTGACGATTGGGGTATTTCGTTTGTAAACGGGTTAGCCGACGAGCTGGATGTCGACTTTGTTGAGGAGTGGGCCGATGGTCGCGACTTCCGTGACTTTTTCGATCCAGGTTGGAACCAGTGCTTTCTTTTCTTGTCTGCACCAAGCGAAGCCACCATGACGGTGAGTCCAACGCCGATGAATGGAATGGGAAACAACCACCAAAATCCGAGCTGTTTCAGTTCGCGAGAAAGAACGGCTCGTTCAGGAACATCCGGATTCACAAAGCAAATCGTTTTTCGCCCCTTGGGATACTGCTTGACGATCTTTTGCTTTGCGTTGTATCCGCTGGATGATCCGGTGACGAAGCTGTAGCGATTGGAACGATGCTCTTCGCCGTCGAACTCGTACTGGTAAAAAATGTCCGGACGGTAGGTTGTGCTTTCATCACCTTTGTGACTTTCCACACGACTCCAGATGACCTCGCATGGCGTTTCCTGCCAATTCGCTGCGTTGCGGGATCGCAGCCAGGGGCCCAACGCGATGAACCATAGGGCGATGCAGCCAATAGCAAGGAAAGCACCACCAAAGAGCAGGCCACTCAGTTTTTCGAAGGCCGTCGTTTTTCCCGAACGGCTTTTGGGTTTGAAGGGTTTGTATTTGGGTGTGGACGTCTTCGAGGAGATCAGTCCCAGTCCCGACGCGAGGACACCAAGGCCGATGATGACAAAGATCATCGGGAAAAGGGCCAACAATCCAAACAACAACGAACCGCGTTGAAGAATGGCATTGCCGGGAGCATCGGGATCAACGAATGCGGTATCGACTTCGTCAATGAACATGTTCCGTTTCAGGATCGCAAGCTTCTCGTAAGACCCGTTTGGCTTTGCGCCGTCCTTGGTAAATTTGGTGCCTTTGTATTCTCTTCCGCCAAAGGAGTAGGTGTAGTCCGCGTTTAGCGCGAACACACTATCCTCATGGCTGGGCGGTGCGGTGGCGGGGAAGTCGATGGTGAGTTCGTTCACGACGGCGGGAACACGCTGCCAGCGATAAGTATCCAGAGTTTGCAGAAATTCCTGGAGTATAAACCCAACAATCAGCAATCCGATTCCCGCGAAGATTGCGCCGAACAGGATGGCGAAGACATTTCGCTCTCCTTTGAGTTGATCAGCCGTCATGTTTGATTTGAACTCCCGGCGGCGTGAGGCAGGTTTTACAACAGCATTCATCGGACTGGGCGCAACATTCAAATAACGCGGGTTGTATGGCTTTGCAAGTGGATGCATAGCCGCGGAGTGTGACGTGGTAAAAAGGATACGTCACAATATGGTGCACCGTAAGAATTATCGGCGTCTGAATGTGCCATCAATAATAGAAGCGATATGCGTCGCCGTTGGGCGTCACAATTTCCGCGACAAGTGAGATACCACCCGAATCACAACCCGACGCGTGAGTTTTGAAGTTGCACACTTTGCGAAATTGAAGTCCCTCCTCCCGGAAAAACGGATTGGATCGCCATATTGTCGGGTTGAGTTGCAATGACGATTGAAGGCGAGTCAATCGTCGTTTTTCCGCCGTGGGGAGGGATTTAGGGAGGGGCC
>CALHZT010000343.1 GCA_938040995.1 uncultured Pirellulaceae bacterium
TCGTCCACTACATCCGTGTCGACTGTCAGCGTCTGTTTTTCTTCAAACCTGACATCAGACTGGAGATAACCACAAAGATGAAAAATACCATGATGAGTTTTCCAAATCCAAAACTAAAGCCACCGCCTCCGCCGTTTCCGCTCTGGCCTCCATTGCCACTGTTCCTGTTTTGCGAACGACTATTGTTTTTGCCACCGCTGGGCATGTTTTTGTTCAGAAAACTCTGATCGTTTCCACTTCCCTCAAACGGAAGGTCTCCAATCGGAGCATTCTCGATCGTTGACAGCGCGGTCAGCGCAGCGCTCGCGCATTCCATCGGCAAGCCCTCAAGCAGCTCAAAGTCCGACTCGCCAGCATCGGTCGCACTGCTTGTTTCGGCAAACACTTCCCGAATAGCCGTTGTCAGCGACTCGGGATTATCGGCGCGACGATACGAGTGAACTTTTGTGGCGAGACTGTGGTCGGCGTTCATGGCGACGCCAATCACGTCCACGGTAATACCTCGCGACTTGATTTCTGGAAGGTACCGTTCGATCAGATTGTTGTCTCCGGCTTCGCCGTCTGTCACAACGAGCAGGCGATAGCTTCCGTAGTTCTCCCGTTCTCTCGCTGCCAGCAGGGCATCGCTACCCGTTTTCAGGAAACGTCCGAGCGGCGTTCCGCCATTGGCTCGAACAGAGTCCATGACTTTCTTCGTGGCATTCATGTCGACCGGGCCGAGTGGTATCAACCACGGGGAATTGTTGACCTTTCCATTAAGCAAAGCTACACCAACGTTTGCGTCCGCGGGCAACTGCTCCAGGACGGTGAGAAGCGCCTGCTTGGCAGCCGTGATCTTCCTGACCCTTCCCTGGGCGCTGCGCATTCTGTCTTTCATCGAACCGGAGTCATCGAGCACGACAACAACGTTCTGGCCTGCATGGCACGGTAGCGCCAGCGACAGAAATGCTACAAAGGTGATCAGCCGCCGAGCAACACAAAGTTCTTTGATTCTAGAAGTCAAAATCGGACTCCTTAATGGCTTCTGCAGGAACTCGAACAATTCGAAACTCGACGCGCATGTTTTCTTTGGCTTCCGCGATGCTTCTCGGTTTTGGAATCACAGGTTCCATGATGCCTGCTCCCACCGGTTGCATCTGTGTCACGTCGAGATTCACCTGTTGCTGTTTGGCAAACTGAATCAGGGCGTTCTTGACAGCTTCGGCTCGCTTGTGAGAGAGGTTGAGCGCCTGCTGCATCGTTTCTTTCGGTTTGAACTCAGTTCCTTCAAAGCTGCCGCGTTTGATCAATTCGGTGAGAGGTCCGATCGCATTCATGTCGAGCGGTCGGCCGTTCAGCATGTAGCGATAGTTGCCCGGCTGGCCGACACGTTTCATGATGCCCTTTTCCTGGCCGGCTTTAACAAGCTGACGAAGAGTCTGCGTCGGATCGGAATGACCACGAACCACCACGACCGCGTTTCCGAACGTGGAAGCTGCCTGAACAGCCCGGTTGAATTCCGCCGCGTATTGGGAAGCTGGAAACTGATCCTGATTTGGTTCGAAACTGATTGTGAAACTCACAATGGTTTTGTCATCCAGTTCGGCGCCTTCTCCAAAATCGATGGTCTCGGCAGCGAATCGACCGCCGCCAGCTGCTGGAGCTACGTACTTGATCCCCGCGGTCGATGCGACCTGCTTGTAGTCAAACGATGGCGCTCCAAAGCCCATTCGGTTGGATGCGTAGCCCCACGATGTTGCGAGATCCAGGGCCTTTTCCGATTTGCGCTGGAAGTTGTTCAGGTTACCGGCATCTTCAAAGAATGAGATCTGGCCAGGAAGACCCACAAAACCACAATCGAGTAGCAGTCCGTGCGCGTCGACCTCGAGCGTCGGGATGACTTCCTTCCCGAACGTATTCTGAGCCGTCGTGAGCAGCTTCTTGTAATCGCCACTCATCTTGCCGGAGGTGTCGAATTCTTTTCGCATGGCAACGGTTTGCTCTGTTGCCTTGAGATAGCCAGCGACAAATTTTTCAACCAGCGGCTTGTTCTTTTGATACCAGTCATTTCGTACGGCATAGACGTCGGCGATCGAGCGGTTCATGGATTGAGTCGAGTTGAGCATGTGGGCTCCTTCGACTGTTCCTTCGGCTCCCGATCCAACGCTGTCGAAATCACCGCACAGTCCCAGGAGGTCCGGCGTAATCACGCAGCACGCGTCAATCAGGTTGTCGCCGCCCGCATTGCGAAACGCATCGGCGGGGCCATTGGGACCGGTGAGATCTTTGACCCAGACGATTTCCACATCGTCTTTGCTGATCTGGGCGGAATCGAGTGAGTCGTAAAGCAGGCCGACGTGTGGTCCGCCTTGCTGACAGGCGATACGCATTTTGCGACCGCTTTTGCTTTTCAGGTCGTTGAGCGATTTGATATTTTCACGAGCCACGATGTGATCACCCGCGCTCCAGGAGAGCTGAAGGATGACCACAGGTTTGGTGTTTGGATCTGATCCAATGACTTCGCTGGCCTGGCCGAGCATGCGCATCGTGCCGCGAATGAATGGTGTCTTGCCGGAAACGTAGTTCTTGACTTGCCCGACGAAATCGTCGCCCGGTGTCAGCTTGAGATTCAGTCCCATTTGCTGGTAGATCGATCCACCAGCCGTATTGAGTCCGCCGTTGGCATGAAACGTCGCCACATCGCCGCCCCAGGTAATAAAGGGTACGGGTATTGGCGAAGTCGCCTGAACAGGACCGGGCCGCAAAGAACCCGTCAACTGGGAAAAACGTTGTTGGCCGAAAACCGAACTCGCGCTCACAACGAATAGCGCGCACGCCCACGCATAATTTTTAAGCATTGAATTTGCCCCCTGTTTGATAAAGCGTCAAAAGTGCGCCCTAAGCGTCAAAATACCATCAAAGCCAGCGACTTAATTCTTCAAGTTGCAGCGATACGTTGCAAGAAGTCTTCAAAAAGTGGCACGGTAAAAGCGATGTCTCCGTGCGCTGGACTGTAGATCATTCCTTTTCTGATTATCTGGGCCCTGCAAGGCCCCAGCGACTGAACGTCCTGGCCAAGTTGGTCAGCCACGTCTGATGAACGATAAGGGCCAGTGCCCAAGTCAGCCATCGCGGCGACATATTCTTTTTCTTTGGGCGTTAACCGGTCAAGTCTTACACGAAAGAATCCGTCGTCCAGTCGTTGGATGGCACGTTCGGTTGCCCTGACAATGTCTTTGCGTTTAATAGGCGATTTTTCTGTAGTATTCCACGCCTGATAACCCCATTCCTGAAGAAAATACGGATACCCCTGGGTTTGCGAATAAACTTCGTCCAGCGCGTCAGAATCAATCGACTCACCTTCAGCATTGATTGGTTCGCGCAAAGCAGCATACGATTCGTCTTTCGAAAGTGCGCCAATTGGCGGAAAGTCGAATAAGCGTTCAGCATATGATTTTGCATTACCAGTGAGAGCGGCGATCTGCGGCAAGCCAGCCCCAAAGAACTTTACGGGCAGCCCTTTTTGAGTTGTCCGGTGGAGTGCGACGATGGTCGCTGAAAGTTCTTCTTTCTTGATGTACTGGACTTCATCGATAAGTAGGGTCCAGCCTTTTTTTGCAGCTTTGGATGCTTCGCCGACGCGAACAAAAAGCTCAGTCACATCCATTTCGAGATTGCCGCTATCTGCAAGGCCCGGTTCTGCATCAACTGCGATCGAAACGTCGCCGTATTCGATCTTGAAAACGCTCGCAAATCCACGCAGAGCGCTTAAAGCAGTGTGCGTAAGTGACTTTGCCGCTTCAATGGAAGACAGCTTTTTTAGGACCTGGTGGATCTTGGGATATAACAGTTGCGGCAGACTATCATCTTCGGGCGCTTCGACAAATGAAGTCAGATGGCCACAGGTTTCCGCAAGATCCTCAATCTTGTTTAGGAGAACTGTCTTACCGGTCCCACGAAGCCCGAGCAAAATTTGAGACTTGTCGTGTCGACATTTGATCGCTCTCTGGAGAGCAATGCCTGCAGCCTCGAGAACTACGGATCGTCCCGCGAGTTCAGGTGGCTGCGATCCGGCTCCCGGCGCGAATGGGTTGCTGATTGCGTCCATCCAGAATTTATAACACTATTGGTCAATGTATAGCAATGTTGGCTTATACATGCATAACAATGTTACACATCCAGGGCTGCCAGACCGCAAAAAAACAAGTCGGCATTGGCCAATTTGCAGGATTTGATTTCCTGATTTAACCAAATAGCGAATAGCGGAAGATGCAATAGACCGTCGCGATGGCATCCTTGATGCCGATCTTTTTGCCTTCGTCCCAGTCGCGAGCCGCGTAGCGGACAGGCAGTTCTTCGATGCGAACATCAAGTTTGGCGAGCTTGGCAGTCACTTCCGGTTCGAAGCCGAAACGGTTTTGTTCCAGGTCCATTGACTGGAGCAAGTCGCGACGAATTGCCTTGTAGCAGGTTTCCATATCCGTCAGTTCCATACCCGTCATCAAGTTGGACAGTACGGTCAGCGCCCAATTACCAAACTGGTGGACTCCGGATGAACCAACGGTCAAGTCGCGGTTCAGGTAGCGGCTGCCATAGACGACATCGGCTCGGTCTTCGACGATCGGCCGCAGCAGTGATGGAATGTCGCGTGGGTCGTACTCGAGGTCTGCATCCTGAACAATGACAACGTTTCCGCTGGCATGCTCAAAACCTGTTCGCAGTGCCGCGCCTTTCCCTTCGTTCTGATCCTTGAGGATCACCGTCACGTTGGGGATGGATTGCAGTCGGGTAAGAACGTCGCGTGTTCCGTCGGTGCTGCAGTCATCGACAACGATTATTTCCAGAGGGACGGGCAGGGCCTGAACGCGACCCAGCAACCGGGTCACCGTGTCACACTCGTTGAAGACGGGAACGACGACCGACAAAAGGAACCCGGTTGGTAGCTCGAAAGGCAGAGCTGGAATGTCATAATCGACTTCCGCAGCAATCGCTTCCTGGAGCGCGTCGAGTTGTTCCAGACTTCGCTCGACTCGCTGGATCGTATCGTGAGTCAATCCAACGGGCGACGGGCCAACGACAAAGTTGTCGGCGGGGCGCGGTACGGCTGGAGGTGAGTTGAGGAACTGGTTTTGGAAATTACTCATGGTTAGTCCTGTTTGGTAAAGCCGGCCAGGCGACGGTGCCTTGTTGGGGCCGGCTGGAGGTATCCCGTTGGGCGGGGGACACGTAGTCGAGACTTTGCGGCTCGGCATACTTTTCTTGTCGGCCCCAAACTTGTGCGAGTTCATCCTGATAGAGCAGGGTCCAGTCATGCCGGTTCGCATTCATCACGGCGACGGAATGTGGTTGTTTTCTGCTGATTAGTACCAGGTCTGGTTCATCCAGATCGAGGATGGCTGCCGGATCCGGCTTCCCCGATTCCGGGCTGCGATAGCGTTGCATGTGCGGGTCGTTGCCGAGCACAAAGTCAAAATGACTGTCAATTGTCGACAGCGGATAGCAGGTTCGGAAACGACCATCAAAGCTGACGGTGGTCAGGTGGTCGTCATAAATTTCGCCGTCGGCCGGAACGCCCAATGCTGCAATCGCGTACTGGGCCCAGTTGTAGGTCACGACCATGCGACCGTTGATGTCGTTCTTCGCGAGGAACTCGACTGCGGAGACCGGGAATATGTCTTTGCGAACTGGAAGTTCCTTGCATCTTGTTGTGAGCACAAAAGCAACAATCCCGGCGGCTGCCAACAGTCCAAACGATGCGAAAAACTTGGCTTTGCCAGTCATGTCCGCGCTTTCATCGTGCCGTGCTTCCCAACGTTGCCAAGTCGATTGCCAGTGGATTGGCATCCAGAATCCGCACAGGATGACGAAGAATGGAATGTGTCTTTGGTGGCTCGCAGCTTGCCAGAACGTCAGTGCCAAAATGGTGAGCTGCGTCGCATCCAGGCTCCGGCGGCTGAACAACAGGCCACCGACAACCATCGCGGTAAGAATCGCGAACGGTATAAACGGCTGGTCGGTCCAGCGAAGTGGGTGCCACTCGATGATTTCAGGGCGTGGAATCGTTAGTGATTCCAACAGCCAGGCGTGCAGTCGAAATCCGTAAGGATTGATCAGGGTTGCTGCAGCAACGGCACCGGCAACCAGCAGTAGCCGACCGGCGGCTCGACCTGCATGTTCCTGATTTGACAGGAAAATCTCGACGGCCCGGAGTGAGCAATAAGCAAGGAAGATAAACAGTCCGGCCAGGAATGCACCGTGCGTGTTCACCCAGACGATAAACAGAATCGAGGCAGCCGCGATGCAAACAAGCCGTCGTCGATCCAGAGATTTCTCAACAGGCAGTCGCTTGGGACGCTTTCGTGGCTTTCCGTTTTTGTCGGTTGCCGTAGCGTCAATGGGCCGATCGGAACGACCCAGCCACGATGACCACGGGACGTGCCATTTGTTTTCCCAACCATGAAAGCTGAATGACAACATGGCGATCAGGGTCGCGAAGAGCGTGTAGCTCAGCACCTGCGGTCGGATGTACCAAAACCCGGTAAGGTTGACCGCGACGATGAGCACGGCGGCTGCCGAGACAATCGCCGACACTTTCAGGCGGTAGCAGCGCCACAGGATGAGACCAGTAATAAACAGGCCGAGAAGGCACTTTCCGGCGAGAAGTCCCCAAACACCGACTTGATCGGTAATTGTCGCGAACAAAAGTTCGCTGAGGTTCTCATGATTGATCCAGCGGTAGCCTTCCGCCGTAAAGGAGTATGTCGTCGTGCGGTGCAGTCCTTCACGAAGCGCATCGCGTCCATACTGCACATGTCCCCAAAGATCCGGTTCGGCCTGCAAGAGTGAAAACGCAAAGCCGCTGACGACCAGAATCGCCAGCATGAACGAAAAGTCAAACAGTCGATCCACGACCGTCTTCTTCGCCTTCTTCGCCTTCTTCGTTTTTTTTGTCTTCTTCGTCCTGGGAGTCGATTCGGGCGCTATTTCAGACTCGGTCGTCGATTCAAGTTTCGCTGGATCAGTCATGGGGGGCTTGAATGTTTGTGCGGGTTGTGTGGTCTGTTAGGCTGTAGGTAGGGAATGCCTTTCAAACATAGGTCACAATGCGGTGCGCGGTGGCCAGGATTGGTAGCCCAAAATGGAACGGTTCGGAGAGGGCGAGTTCGCCATGGTCAGGAGACAAAATGCACGATAAAGAATCGCGTGCCACACAGGATCGACATGTAACGGTCGACGGAATCAGTTTGCATCTCAGTCAGCCTCATCAGGCGCTGGGAGAGTGGATCGGCCAGCAGGAAATTCTTCAGCAGTTGATGGCTTGCTGGTTGGTCGTGGACGAAGCCGACTTACCGCTAACTCCGCGGCTGGTGGGTCCACCGGGAATGGGCAAGACGGCGCTGGCGATGGCCGGTTCGCAAATGCGTGAGCAGCCGCTCTACATTTATCAATGCACGGCCGACACGCGTCCCGAAGATTTGCTGATCACACCGATTCTTGCCGAGCAGGGCAAGCTGTCGTATCACGCGTCACCGCTCGTCACCGCGATGATCACCGGTGGAATCTGTTTGCTCGACGAGGGCAACAGGATGAACGAAAAGTCGTGGGCAAGCCTGGCTCCGCTTCTGGATCAGCGACGATATGTCGAGTCGATTGTTGCTGGCATTACGGTGCCTGCCAGTCCCGAGTTTCGATGCGCCGTCACGATGAATGAGGATGAATCGACTTATGAAGTGCCGGACTACATTCTTTCGCGCCTGCAACCGACTCTCGCGCTGACCTATCCGGAGCGTGATGACGAGATGGCGATTTTGAAGTACCACTTGCCGTTTGCCGAGCCAGAGATGTTGGCGCTGACGGTGGATTTTCTTCAGCAGGCGCATTCTCTAAAGCTGGACTTTTCGCCGAGGGACGGAATCAACCTGCTGCGCTATGCCATGAAACGTCTGGCTCAGAACAAGGATCATCCCATTGCCAAAGATGCTGCATGGCGCGAAGCCCTCGAGCGATGCCTTGGCGATGACGCGTTGGATCTGCAAACGATGGCCGAGCGAAAGCGCCGAACACTGGGCGGCGACGTGAGCCCGTTGGGATTGGGCGACTTTTTCCTGCCTCCGGACGATCCACTGAATCCTGATATGGACGATGACGACAACACCCCTTTTTAGTCAGGGCAGGTTGGCTTGAAGCAAAGCAGTCGCGAGATACGATCGGCGAAAAGTCTTTCGTTGTTTGATTTTTCGTAACCGCTCACGCGGGGTAAGGGTCTGGCTCAATTTTTCGGCGGCAAGCTGACTTATTTCGCTTTGCGGACAAACGCCGAAAATTTGTGCCTGACCCTCTCGAACCTGAGGAAACGTCAATATCTGTGAACGGTTACGATTTTTCAGGCATGCAACTTTTATGAACGTATTTCAATTAAGCAAACGCATTACCCTCTTTCCCGTCATTCACGGGAGCGCTGACGTTGCGCTCACCGTTCGCCGCATGATGCTGGAAAACAAATTCGACTGCCTCGCCGTTCCACTGCCTCCCTCATTTCAGGAAAACGTCGAGCAGGCGATTGAGTGGCTGCCCGCGCTATCCGTGGTTGCCGAGCAAACCAGTCCACGATCAAGTTTCGGTAGCGAATGGCGGCCCGATTCCGATTTTGACACCGAATTCGATGATGACTGGGATGAGGAAGCTCTCGAAGAGACGCAATGGGCGACGACCAGCTATGTGCCGATCGACCCGTGTCAGCCGGTGATTGCGGCACTCCGGATTGCGGCAGGTGAACGCATGCGGCGTGAGTTTGTCGATCTCGAAGTCGACGACTTTCAATCCTATTCTGACAAGGTCCCCGATGCGTACGCTCTCAAGCACGTGGACCCTGAGCGATTCGCAGCGGCTGTCTTGCCGACAATTCCACCGCTGCCTCATGAACAGGCTCGACAACGAGTGCAGCACATGGCGGCGCGGCTTTGTCAGCTGGAAAGAGAATCGGAAAACGAAGGCAGTAGCGAACGCATCCTGATGCTGTGCGGTGTTCACGATTGGCCATGGATTCGCGGGTACTACCAGCGATTCATGGAAGGCGCGGATGATCCAGAGGCTCATGTCGCCCGCTCGAATGATGAAGCGGACTCTTCCGGGACCGTTACCTACCGTCCAGATCCGCAGACCGCTTTGTTCATGCTGGGCGAGCTGCCATTCATTACCGGTTTGTACGAACGGGCGCGGAGCGAGCTGGAGAACGATGACAATCTTGCCATCGACGGTGTCAAAGAGTTGTTGATTACGGCTCGTGAAGAGTATCGCAAAGACTTCAAGAACCGGTCGCGCCGCATTACACCGTTTACTCTTTCAACCATTTTGAAATACGTTCGCAACCTCACGCTGATGGACCGGCGGCTTACGCCCGGTTTGTACAACCTTGTCATTGCTTCCAAGCAGGTGGCCGGGGACAGCTTTGCGCTTCATGTCGCGGAGCAATCGCGTGAGTACGCGTTCGAGCGGGAAACGCCATTCGAATCGGCGACACTCGGAATTGATAGCTGGCGATTGCCAAACGGTGACATGGTGCATGCTGTCAATCGGCTGCCGGGGCCGCCGGTAACGTGGCGTACCTGCGAACTGCGCCCGAGGCCGTCGCGACAGGATCGACAAAAATGGGAGATGCAATGGAACCCGTACGGGCAATGCAGTTGGCCGCCCGAAGATGAGAAGATTGAGGACTTCCGCACGCACGTTGCCGACAAGGCGATGCAGTTAATGGGAATGGACCTCGCAAAGACGCAAAAATTCACCTCCAGCATCGAAGACGGCATCGACATCCGCGAAACGTTGCGAAACTGGCACACCGGCGATCTCTACGTGAAGGTCAATCCGCCAACGAGTGGCCGGCTGGACTGCGTCGTGATGCTTTTTGATTCGCCAGCCGATCCGCGCGAGTATCCCTGGCGATCGACGTGGTTCGCCGAACATCAAAACGAATCGACGCTCGCGTTTTTTGCCAGCGACTTTCAAAAAGAGATGCTGGGCCCGGGCGTAGCGATGGGTGTTTATGGTGGCGCGCTGTTTCTGTTTCCTCCAGTCGCCATTCCCGATATCTGGACGGACCCGCGACTGGACTTTGTAACGACTTTGGAAGAACGGATCCTCGCCGCGGCCTGTTTGCACAGCGAGTGTCCCCAGATCGCGCTCCTGTCCGCGCTCCCTCCGGGGGCTGGTTGGCGCAAGCTGGCAAAACGGTTCGGCAAGAAATGGGTGCATGTACCGCTCGGTGGATTCAGCCAGTCAACGATCCATCAGCTTCGTATCGTTCATGTGCTAAATGGTCACCATGTTCGAAGCTACGCCGCTGATTTCATTCGCAAGGCGTGATCGATTTCCGTGCGAGGTTGCGGGCGAAAGCTGCAATTCGACCGAAAATTTGCGACTTTCCGTGCGACCCTTCTATGCTGTACTTTCTGTGCGAGGTGTGAACCGGGGCGACGATGCAAAAGACAACGCGGCAAAGTATTCTGTTCACGTTGATGTCAATCATGGCTTGCAATGTCCTGTTCGTCTTCCTGTTTGCAATCTGGAAGGCGACAATGTTCCAGAGAAATCCATTCATAGTGTTTTTCCTGTACGGACTGGTCTATCCTTCGATTCATATCGCCGCCATGTGGGCCGTCATGGGCCCTGGAAGTGTCGTGCGACGGCAGACGCAGGCGATGGTGAGCCTTCTTCTGGTTTTCGGCTCGAGCTGCGGCATTGCGTGGGTGTTGCTGCTGTACTTTGATATACCTGCCATCGCTGACGAGGTTGCGAGAATGATGTCCAGTCGCGGCATCGCGCGGATGACGCAATATATTGGCTCGAGTTCTTGCCGCGAAATCGTGCTGGAAATTCTCTTTGCAGTTCCGGTCTTGTGCCTGATTTGCCAGTTGCCAATCTGGTTGCTTGCCGTCCTGAGCAAGAGTCAATTGAGTCGGGGTGAAGCACGCCGAGTGGAACTCGTTACGATCCGAAGCCTGTTTTTCTTGACAGCAATCACGGCTTTTTCATTCGCCAGTCTGTCAGCGATTCGACCCCAGTCGGTTCAGGATACTGCGGTTGGGCTGTTGATCCAGGCCTTGTTTGTCAGTGTATCGTTTGTCGTCGTTTGTTGGCCAATGATGTGGCTTTTTCTCAAGCGAGAGAATAGCGATGCACTTTTCAGGGGAATCCAGAAGCATAAGTCCGTTCTGGGTGTCCTGTTTCCCGTCGTATTTTTTTTGTTGTTGTTGGCGATGCGACTCCCTTTTCGATTTCCTCGCATATTTCTGGTCACGCTGAGTCCAGCTTTTGTGTTTGCAATGCCCTACGGATTGTTGCTAATGCAAGTTCGCCGCATGGGATTTCGACTTGGCCGGCAAGCCGTCGATCAGGAAAACCACTGGTAGCGGGTAGTTCCCGGTATGCATTCTCCAGGAGCTGACGAAGCGATATACTCAGTGGCCCGCCTTTTGATATCCACTATCAACCAATCAACGGAGTGTACGATGTCTTTCTTTAGTCAATCACGTCGCAATCGTCAGCGCTGCCTTTGTCTTCTTCTGTCTGCCATCAGCATCACGACAATGTTTGCGGCAAGTGCGGATGCACAACAGGCATGGCGAGCCATCAATCGAGCCGCAAAGAAATATGACAAAGTCGTACGCGACGTTCAGCGAACAGAGAATCAATACAACAAGCGGCTATACAGGCAACAAGAGAAGCTTAACCGCCAGAACGAACAGGCAATCAGAAAATACTATCGGACTGGAAAACCGACAGCCGTCGTCCTTCCTTACGAACCAGCCCCAACGATCGTCTACCCCGCCGAAATGATTGTGTCTCCCGTCGCACTACCGATCGAGTACCCGGTAGCAGCGCCACCAGTTCAGGCGACAACCGTTTACTCAACGACTTACTCGTCGATTGTTTCCAGTTCGGTTGTCAACGAACAAGTTGTCTATGAACAACCAGTGCAGGTGAATGTTGCGAGTCCGATCGTTCAAGGTGAGTGGACATCAGTACCGCCGGCTCCGATGGCCCCGGTCTATCAGGGTCCTGTATCGAGCGAAGTCATTTACGAGGGTTCCGTAGTGCCACAGTCGTTCGAGTCGCAGCCGGTCTATGGTGAATTTGGTGAAGTCGTGATGCCCACGAACACAGCGGTCTCATTGGGAACGCCGACTCCAGCGCAGCCAGCAAACATCCAGGTGAATTCGTCGGAACCTGTTGAGAACGTGGTCGAGGGCGAGCCAACGTTGGCACCGATTCCAGACGAATCCGCATCACAATCGACTGACGATTGAATTCTCGCGACTACACGCACCCCGAAAAACCCAGCGAGGCTGTGAAGGCCTCGCCAGATTTCTCGAAAGGGAAACTTTTGGAACTGCCGTCGCAAGTCGTCGACTTGGCGGCAATTGTAGGTTTCTCAGCAGCAGCTACGTCGGCGTACGAATCGACGAGGTCGGGCACACGGATCACAGCAGGGCGCTGGTGCCGGAATGCAGACGGGGGCAGGTCGGCAAACTGGAACTGGGCGACATACTGGGACGCAGACTGGCGGTGGCGGTGGGCAGCACTGGACGCGCACGGGCCGACCACAACATCCCGCATTTGCGTTGCCGGATAGACATGACAGTAGAACGATGGCCGCGGTTGTAGCTAGAATTTTGTGCACTTGGGTTTTCCTTGTTGCATTGGACTAATTCACGTGAGACCTCCATGTCGTCGGAGGATCCAGCGAGTTGACGATTTGCAGGGCGACGATGCCTTGCCCTGGAGTTGTAGATACCGTTCGCCTGGCGAATCGGTCGCGCGCAACCAAAGAAAGCCAGAATTAGGCCGGAATTTCTTCAGGAAAGTTCAGAGCTGGCGTTCACGCCAGATCGGGTAGGCAGGGCTGGCAGTCGGCTCGTCTAGCCATTGACCGTCAGAAAAGCCTGCGTTCTTCTTCAAGACACTCCGGGCCTTCGTTGCGAGCGTTATTCACAAACGTGCTGACTTCGGCCATCTTCATCTCGTCAGAAGAGTAGGGCACCATCAACGGCAGCAAAGGGTCCGGCTCGTTTAGTTCTGGGTCCAGCCACCGGTCCCAATGCTCCTCGGCGAGAATCACGGGCATGCGATCGTGAAGTTCCAAGGTGAGTTCATTCGAGTCGGTTGTCAGTACCGTACAGGAATGGACAGGTCCGGGCGTCTTCTCGTCGCCCTTCCAGACTTCCCACAGGCCGGCCATCGCGAACGGCTGCCCCGATTTCATCTGAATGTGGAAAGGAAGTCGCTTGGTGCCGACTTTTTCCCATTCGTAGTATCCATCCGCAATCACCATGCAGCGGCGTTTACGGAACGCTGACCGAAATGATGGCTTGGTAGCGGCCGTCTCGCTGCGCGCATTGATCATGCGACTGCCGATCTTCGCATCCTTGGCCCATGACGGAATCAGTCCCCACCGAAGCAGGGCGAACTCGCGCTGCGATTCTGCCGCCGGTCTTTTTTCCGATGGTGATTTCAGTGGGCGAATGACGCCAACGCCCTGAGTCGGCGCGATGTTATATCTTGCCTGCAGTTCTGGCATCGTTTCCACACGAAACGTCTTGGCCAAAACAGGAGTCGGCGTTCGTAAAGTAAATCGTCCACACATAGTGACCATCTTACCGGTTATGTTGCTGAGTTGGAGCGAGATACCTCGCACGAAGTCGTCAGTTCCAGGTTTCCATGGCGTTCGCGGCGGGCTGTGGTTGTCTCTCGTCAATGCAACGAGCTATGATTCCAACGGATTCGCGATGCTGCCAATCCGATCGAACGAATGAGCCGCCTATGCCCGCCGACAATGCTTTTCGCCATCAGGATTATTTGAGCGGCAAACCCGGCGCGGAGTTCGAACTGTTGCAGCCGTCAACGCCCGACGCCCATGAGTCGAGCACCTACCGTGATCGAATGGCACATCTTGGCGAGCGGCTTGCTGCCGAAAACGTCTCTGCGGTTTACCTGATTCATGGCACGCTTGTTGGCACCGATGCTACCGGAATGATCGGAGTCCTCGGTCGCTTCATGCCCGAGTGGGCGGACATGCTCGGTCAGCATCGAAAGCAGATTGCCGACTTGATCATGGGCGAGTGGGCGAACTACAGCGAGGAGTATGCGCAGACGCTGCGGCAAACGATCAACCAGGGTTTGGGCGAGCCGATTGATGTGCAGCGTTTTCTTTGGGAAAGCGAAAACAATCACACCGGTCGGGCGAACGCCGCAGTGCGACTGATAGACGAGTTGTATTCCCGGGTGCGGGACCAGTCGATAAAGAGCGGGCAACGCGTTCAGTTATGGGGCCACAGTCACGGTGGGAACGTGCTTGCCATCGTCAGCAACCTTCTCGGTGGAAGCCTGCGATCACGATCCGCATTTTTTCGAGCCGCGAAACCGGTGTATCGTCGAGCCGATCGAACGATCGACGTGCCGGTCTGGGCTCGTGTTCGCGAACTCCTTCTGAAGCAGCACAGGAACGATAATCCCCTGGCGGATATTCATCTGGATATGGTGACTTTTGGGACACCGGTCCGCTATGGGTGGGACTCGGGCGGATACTCACGGCTGACACACTTCATCTATCATCGCCCCACAGACGGGTTGGCCGAATATCTCGCGCCCTTCCCGCCGACGCTCGAGCAGATGTACGATGCTACCGCCGGGGATTTTGTGCAGCAGTTTTTTATTGCCGGTACGAACTTTCCAGTGAACCTGCTCGCGTTTCGAAGGTGGCGGGCCGAGCGCAAGTTGAAAAAAATATTGCAGGGAAGGCATTCGTCACGCAAGTTGTTGACGTGGTTGAATACCGGAGCTCGTGTGCCCGACGAAGGGCGTGCGATGCTTGTTGATTACTCGACCGGCGATCCGGAATACGCCTCGTCAGTCGCCGGTCACGCAATTTATACGCATCGCAACTGGTTGCCGTTTCATCTGGAAACGCTGCTTGGCGGCATTGATGGCTAATCCGGAAGCCGCCGTTCAGTAATCACAAACTCCTCGACTGGTTTTCCGTCGATAAGATGTTCCTGGATAATCCGCTCGAGAACTTCAGGCGTACATCCGCGATACCACGTGCCCTCGGGATAGACGAGCGCGATGGGCCCGTCGATGCAGACTCGCAGGCAGTTTGCCTTGGTCCGGAAGATACCACCGGACTTGCTCAAACCCAGTTCATCCAACCGACTTTTGAGATACTTCCACGATTCGAGGCTGGCCTCTTTGTCGCAGCACTTTGGTTTTGTCTGATCGCAGCAGAGAAAGATATGCCGTTTGATATCGGCAATTCGCAGTTCTTCCACCATTTTTTCAAGCGACTGGTTCATGATGTTTTGTCTTGTGAGCGGAATGGCGCTAGCCACCGGTGGGTCAAAATTGACGTAAATGCCTGCAGTGTTTTTCGTTCGTATGCCTGGTGAGTGTCAATCCAGAATGGCTAGGCACGGTTGCCGTTTTGGAAGTTCTTTTCCCACCGGCGGCTAGCGCCGAACCGCTCACGATGAGCGGTCGCGACTGGTTCAATAGCCAGTCATGATCCTAGCTTCCAGGTTGTAATGCGATCATGAAGATACGAGTAACTGAGCCCCGCCGCCAGGCATAGCCAGACGAGCCCGCCGTATGCCGGCAATAAATGTTTGGTGCTGGTGTAACCGACTTTTAGGTGAATGAAAATCGTGCAAACGTATCCGAACAGTCCGCTCACAAACAGCGTCCACCAGAGCCACGCGTGTCCGCGTCGAAATCCCCACAAAGCAGCCAGCGATATTGTAATCCCGGCGCAGATGAGCATCCCACCGAACGTCGCGCGATCATGAGCCACCAGGGAAAGCAGCTGCGGGTTGGCTTCGATCAATCGGTCGGGTGTCGTGCACATGAACTCCATATCTTCCTTCACGAACACGCTGGTGATCCCGACGCACGATATCACTGACCCAGCCACAATGAGCGCCGCGCCCTGACACAGGTACATCAATTGTCCCCACAACCCACGCCGCCATCTGTCGTCGTTGACTGGATCCAGTCGAACGGGCCCGCCCGGTTTGGCCAGTCGTGAATAGACCGTCAGCACCAGGAACTGAAACAGGATTGCTGTAACGAACGCATGGAATGGATCAAAGTATCCAAAACCAAGGAACAGGAAGAACGAGAAGAATCCGACAAAGGCGCTGACGACAATCGACTTGCTGGCCCAGTGTGCCCCGTTTCGCATGCCGAAGAAAGCGAGCCCCGAGTAGAGCGTGCCGACGCTCAGCATCGTGCCCGCGAGTGTGACCCGGTCATGTGCCATAAAGTCGATTAACTTGTCGTTGAGCATGATCAGCTGTTCGCGAGTCATCCCGACGGTTGCTTCATCATACGGCAGCACCACGCGTGTGAGCGCAATGACCAACGCCAGTAAGCCGCCACCCAGCATGCTGACTCCCATGAGCAACGCCCAGAACCACGACTGTCGCGCCGGACGATCCTCCTCCGAGAGTGGATGCCCTGAAGATTCCTGATTTGGCCCTTTGCTTGGGGCGAATATTGTCTGGGCGAGAAGTTCGTTACTACGTTTCGCGAGTCCGGGGCCGGCAAACACCATTCCGCTGTCGACACCGACGATGTTGGCTCCGGCTTGCACGATCGCATGTGCATCGGCCGGCTCATGGACTCCACCACTGGCGATGATCAGCCGGGACTCGTCGGCGATTTCGCGAATCTGTTTTACGCATCGAAGCGTGCCAGCGAGATTTGCTTTACCAAGAGCGCGGATTGATCTCGAATCTGAGAGCGATCCGTCAACAAGAATTCCATCGCATCCTTGCACATCCATCAACACTTCGATTTGTTCGTCGTTGAGATCGGCGGGTACAAGCGCGAGTAAGAGCACCTGTTTCGTGTTGAAGGCGGCATCCGCTTTGGAAATCAGTTCACTGATGGCTGGCCAGGTGCGGTAAGGTATGACAAAACCGTCGACTGGAGCGGATGATTTTGATGTGGACGTGGACTGTTCTGTAAACCTGCGAATCGCCGACCAGATCGTGGCAGCTGGTACCGAGGCATCAAACCGGACGAGTAGCGGAGTTTTGTCGCGATGCAGGGGCTTCGAAAGCACCTCAAGCCCCGGATTCTGCTCCGGTGATTCGAGAGTCACCAGTTCGGCATCGGCTTCCAGCTCGACGCGACTGGTGGGGCATTCGGATTCCGTCAGCGGTCCGATTTCATTGAACGCGAAACCAAACTGATCCAGTCCGCCGGATGCGCGAGCGAGTGAATCAAGACCACAGCAAAGTCCGACTCGGGAAGGGAATCGAACACCGCCAGATTCGAATGCGAGCCATGAAGGCGGCACCATATGCCCCATGAACTGGATTACGAATCGCCCGGCGGCCGTGGAACCCAGTCGTCCAAGCGAACCAATCGCCAGCTGCTGGGCCTTGCGAGGCACCATGCGAAAGAACAGTGGTCGAAAGACCGTTTGGTAGGACCAGTCGGGCATAGGCGTTAACCGTAGTTTTTTGTCGCGGTTCACACAACCTTGGCGGGCGATCCGTTACCATGCACCTTGAAATGCAAACACAACGGGAGTGAGTCCACAAGCGAGGCTTTTCCTCCCTCTCGCTTGCCAGGAAATTGCATGGATTGCGACAGGTAGTTTGTAGTACCGCCTTTAGAGTCCGTCCGGCTTTAGGCGCAAGCAAGACAGCTTTGCATTCGCAAGAAATAAAGATGCCTTTCCGATGAAATAGTTTTTGTACAACTAGGGAATCACCAGAAAGGCAGCGTGAGTTTAG
>CALHZT010000344.1 GCA_938040995.1 uncultured Pirellulaceae bacterium
CAGGCGGAGCTGTTGCATTCCAACAAGCTCGAAGCCGTCGGTCGCCTGGTAAGTGGCGTCGCCCACGACTTTAACAATATTCTCATGGCGATCAGTGGTAATCTTGCCAGTGCGCGGCTCGAAAAAGACGCGTCGGTGGCATCCATCGACCAGCAACTGGAGGTCGCAGAAGAGGCGGTGTTTCGAGGCGCGGATGTGATCAGGCGACTACTGACTTATTCCGGGAAGACAGAATTTTGTCTCGAGCCGTGTGGTATCAATGATATTATCCGGCGACTGCATGACCTGGTTCAGCACACATTCGAATCGTCGATCTCGTTTGAATTTGATCTCGACCCGACTGAACCATACGTGAATGTCGAGAGTACGGCGATCGAACAGGTGATGTTGAATCTTTACATTAATGCCAGAGATGCAATGTCCGACGGGGGAACGATAAAAGTTTCCACGAGGGTGATCGACCGGGGGGCTGACGGGCTTGGCACCGTGGTAATCTCGGTCAGAGATGATGGAGTTGGAATTCCTGAAGAGCTCGCGGGCAGGATTTTTGAGCCCTACGTTACCACCAAATCGAGCGAGCATGGCACCGGGATTGGATTGTCAGTGTCCTTCCGCGCTATTGAGCAGCATAATGGCAAGCTTCGTTTTGTTCGGACGGACGGGCGTGGCAGTGAGTTTCAGATTCTGTTGCCCGAGTTCAAGCGTGTCGATTCGATCGACGAGCCTCCGGTATCCAGTGGGCTTCGCGGTTGTGGCACAATTTTGGTGGTCGACGACGAAGACGCGGTTCGGACTTGCGCTGATCTTATTTTGCGGCAAAGAGGGTTCTCCACGGTCGTTGCGGTTGATGGTGCGGATGCAATTCGAAAACTGGAGGAACATGGGGGCAACGTCGACGTGGCACTGCTCGACTTGACGATGCCAAAGATGTCGGGAAGGCAGGCGATGAGCGTAATCATGGAGCGTTGGCCAAAAGTCCGCATTGTTCTGTGTAGCGGATATCTTGATGGTAACTCGACGACGGATGGAATGGATGGTCCCCACGCGACCGTTTCGAAACCTTATTCGGCAGACGAACTCGTTTCGACGATCAACCGAGTCACCAATGGTGGCATTGTTGGCTGAATCCCCGGCAAACAATTGCTGACGCCGCATGTCATGCGAAATTCCTGTTTGCACTTCGATGAAAAATGCGGGTTTGAATTGACTCTGCCTTTCCTTTGCAATGCCAAAATGAGAGCGTGCCGGGATATTTCATCGAAAACCGTTTGGGCGGGCAAGCGATTCTTTTGGCATGTTGCGCTGCTGGCTACTCCAGGAATTGCTCAGCTCTACTATATATTGTGTGCAGTCAAATTTTTATGATGGCTGGCCAGGATGCCGGGGGCCAAAACACCTACACCATGTCTTGCAAAAACACGAATACATTGGGCGCGGCCGCGTCACAGGAACTGGCTGGCCAGGGACTCTCACTGGATATGGTGGCGGCGGTTGCTGCGGGCGATACGTCCGTTGTAATGGCTGACGATGCTGCACTCGCATTGCGGCTGGCCGAGTCCCATGAGGTCGTTTCCAATGCCGTCGAACGTGGCGATGCAATTTACGGAGTGACCACCGGTTTTGGTGGCATGGCGAATGAAGCGATCCCGTGTTCACTCGCTATCGATTTGCAAAACAATCTTCTGAACTTTCTCGCGTGCGGTGCCGGAGAGCCGCTGGACCGGCGGCATGTTCGAGCCGCAATCTTGCTTCGTGCCAATGTGCTACTGCAGGGATATTCCGGCGTTCGCCAAGTCGTCATTGAGCGGTTGTTGCGGCTGTTGCAGGTTGACGCCATTCCTGTCGTTCGGTCGCTTGGTTCGATCGGAGCCAGCGGGGATCTTGTGCCTCTTGCCGCGATCGCACGGGCAGTGGTCGGCAATCACAAGTATGTTGAGATCGAGATGGACGGGGAGCTTCTTGCCGGAGAGCAGGCGGCCCAGCGACTTGGTCTTTCGCCGATCGAATTGTTGCCGAAGGAAGGGCTCGCGCTCGTGAATGGCACATCGTTTTCCGCGGCGATCGCAGCAAACGCCGTGTTCGAGTCGAAACGGTTGATGGCGTTGACGTTTGGCGTCCAGTCACTGATGCTTCGCGCCTTGCTGGCTCAGGAAGATCCTTTTCAGTCATTTGTTCATCAGCGCAAGCCGCATACGGGCCAGGTCTGGTCAGCGAAAATGATGAGGCAACTGCTCGGTCGTGGTCGGAAACCGGTTGAGTCCGAACGGGAGTTCGCATCGCAGGTTCAAGATCGGTATTCGCTTCGTTGCCTGCCGCAATACATGGGACCCATTGTGGATGGGATGGTGAGAATCCACCGCGTGGTTCAGACGGAGATGAACTCCGTGTCCGACAATCCGCTCGTGGACCCGGACGCGGACCGTATGTATCAGAGTGGAAACTTTCTCGGCCAGTATGTCGCCATGGCGATGGACGATTTGCGGCGACTGATGGGGTTGATGGCGAAGCACATTGATGTGCAAATTGCGACGTTGGTAACGAGTGAGTTTAGTGGCTTGCCGCCGTCGCTGCGTGGGAATGAGAAGCTGCCTTACAACATGGGAATGAAAGGGCTGCAAATTGCCGGCAACTCGATCATGCCGATGTTGACTTATCATGGCAATTCACTCGTCGACCATTTTCCGACTCATGCGGAACAGTTCAATCAAAACATCAACGGGCTCAGTTTCGGTGCTGCGAATCTCGCGTGGACATCGGTGGGGTTGTTTCAGCAATACCTGGCAATCTCATTGCTCTTCGCGGTGCAGGCGCTCGACTTGCGAGCCCGACAGTTGTGCGATCACTACGACGGGCGAGTCCTCCTGGGAACATCGGCCGAACCTGTCTACAACGCGGTTTGCCAGGTGCTGGACGTCGAGGTGAGCGCGTCGAGTCCATTCCTGCTGAACGATTCTGACCGTTGGTTGGAACGTGATATCCAGTCACTGGTAGACGACATCAAATCGGGTGGTTTGGTGATCGAGTCGATTCAGCCGGTGTTGCAGTCGTTGGAAGATGATTTTCGTCTGGCCGAAGTGAGTGACGCGGGAGATGTGGCTGAAACGAGTGATGTGGAATGAATATCTGCGAAAGCATCACTGCGACGGCGCGGATCTGGCCCGATAATATTGCGCTTATTTCTGGTGGTCTGCGTATCACCTATCAGCAGCTTGACCAGTTGACGGCGGCGGCGGCAGCGAAGCTGCGCGAACGTGGCGTTTCGGCGGGTGATCGAGTCGCATTGCGGTTGCCAAATACGCCGGCGTTTGCGGTGTGGTACTACGCCGCGTTACGCATCGGAGCCATCGTCGTTTCCGTGAGCACACGGCTGGCAGATTCAGAAGTCGTTGCGATTCTGAAAGATTGCGATGCAGCGATTCTGGTCTCCGCTGACGATCAGCAGTCGTTCGTACTTCCGCCTGCAGGCGAAATCTCCAGCCTGAAAAGTTGCGTTACTACCTCTGCGTCCGGCGATCGGTGCGATGGGGCGGCGCTTGCGATTGATGATGAGGATGAGTCAGCTTCGACATGGTACGACGCCGCGCCCGACGAAGCCGCACTGATTCTTTACACGTCCGGCACGACGGGGTTTGCAAAAGGTGCGACGCTATCGCACGGAAACGTGCGATCGAATGTGTTTGCATTCAATCACCTCTGTAACATGCGACCCGACGACCGGATTTTGCTGGCGGTGCCGCTCTTTCACTGCTTTGGTCAAAACGCGCTGCTCAACTCAGCATTGAATGTCGGGGCAACGCTGGTGATGCAAGATCGGTTCGACCCGAACGAATCGAAACGACTCATTACTGAGCATCAGGTTACGCAGTTGTACGGTGTGCCAATGATGTTTCAGTTGTTGCACGACTGTTGCCAGCCCGCCGATCTTGCTTCGATCAGTTACTGTTTCACTGCCGCTGCCAAAATGCCAGTTCAGGTGGCGGAATCGTGGCAAGAAAAGTTTGGCATGCCCGTCCATGAAGGATATGGGCTGACCGAGACGTCACCGTTTGCCAGCTACAATCACCGCGACCGTTTCGTGCCCGGCTCGATCGGAGTGCCCATTGATAACGTCGAGATGAAAGTCGTCGATACTGCGACGGGTGAAGTATGCGCGGCGGGTGAGTTGGGTGAGATCGCGATCCGTGGCCCGAATGTGATGCTCGGATACTGGAATCGCCCCGAAGATACGGCGCTCGCGATTCAGGATGGCTGGTTTCATTCCGGCGACATTGGCAAGGTCGATGATGACGGCTTCTTTTACATCGTGGATCGCGTCAAGGATATGATTACGGTCGGCGGACTCAAGGTTTATCCGGCGGAAGTCGAGCGGGTGCTCCTGGATCATGCGCCTGTTGCACAAGTCGCCGTTGTTGGGATTCCCGATTCTGTGTTTGGCGAGCAAGTCGTTGCGTTTGTCGTGTTGGCCGAAGATGCCGAGCGTTCAAAATCGCTCACAGAGATCACCGCGTACGCAGAAGAGCACCTCGGCAACTACAAGAGGCCGCGTCGGTTCTATCCGCTTGAGTCGCTGCCGATGAATCCGTCGGGCAAGATCAAGAAAACGCAGCTGCGTGAGATGGCGGCACAGCTCGCGGCGCAACCTCTTTCGATGTCGCAAGTGTTGGAATCGGACCAGTCGCGAAATGGTGCGGCATTACCTGCTGATGGTGCAGTATCGTCCGCGACGTCGCGCTTGCAACCGGCGACTTTGAAGGATTCGATCCGGTCTGCATTTCCGTCGGAGCACGCCGGAATCGCGACAGAGTTTGTTCGCAAGACGGTGGCTCGGCTGGCCGGGCTTGATCAATTGCCGGATGCTCAGTCGCGATTTCTCGAACTGGGGCTGGATTCGTTGCTGGTCGTTGAATTGAGCGCGCAGGTTCAAGTCGAATTGGGTGAGGAAGCCAACGTCCCGGCGACACTCGTTTTCGACTGCCCGAGGGTAAGCGATTTGGCAGAGTATCTCGTTGCGGCTCTCGTTCCCGCGGTCGCGGCAGAGAATCGACGTGATGTTCCGGGCCCGGCGGCTGGAGTGCGGAAGCCGGAACATTTGAAGAAAGCTGGCGGCGATATCCGCACTGAGATCGAGCGCATGTCGGATGACGAGGCGCTGGAGCAATTGCTCAACGAGTTGAAATAGTTACGCAAGGCACGATGCAGCACGAACAACTATCGACGAACAAGCAGGCGCTGCTGAAAATTCGGGAGCTGAAAAAGCAGCTCGAAGAATTGGAGGCGAGGCAGCCGGCGGGGCAGTACGAACCGATTGCCGTGGTGTCGATGGCTTGTCGTTTTCCGCGCCAGTCGCGGACGCCGGAGTTGTTCTGGCAATCGTTGATTGACGGCGTGGATGAGGTGTCGGACATTCCCGATTCGCGTTGGGATCCTGAAGCGTTTCATGACGACGATCCGGATGCGCCCGGAAAGATGTACGCGAAGCGGGGCGTGTTTCTTGACGATCTCGATCTGATGGATCCGGAGTTTTTTGGGATTTCGCCCAGGGAGGCGACTTGGGTCGATCCGCAGCAGCGTCTGCTGATGGAGGTTGGCTGGGAAGCGATTGAGCGAGCCGGCTGGGTGCCCGATGAGATTGCGGAAGCGACGGGCGTGTTCGTCGGATGGATGCACAACGATTATCAGAACGAAGCCAGTGATTCGTTCCTGAATTTGAATCCGTACATTGCGACTGGGGCGGCTGGTAGTTTTCTGTGTGGTCGGCTGGCGTACCATCTGGGGCTGCATGGCCCCAGTCTCGCTGTGGATACGGCGTGTTCGTCGTCGTTGGTCGCGTTGCATCTGGCAATCCAAAGCCTTCAACGTCACGATTGTGATCGTGCGCTCGTCGGCGGCGTGAATGCGATTTGTTCACCGACGACAAACATTCTGACTTGTAAGCTCAAGGCGTTGTCACCGACGGGACAATCGCGGGCGTTCGACGCGGCGGCGGATGGTTATCTGCGTGGTGAAGGTTGCGGAGTCGTCACGCTTCGCCGGTTGGCCGATGCAGAAAACGGGAACGACCCGATTCTTGGCGTGATTCGCGGTTCGGCGATTGGCCACAACGGAGCGGGCGGCGGTCTGACGGTTCCCAATCCACGGGCGCAGGAGCAGGTAATTCGCAAGGCGGTTGAACACGCCGGCATCGAACCGGAAATGGTGGCTTATCTCGAAGCGCACGGCACGGGCACCGAGCTGGGTGATCCGATCGAGATGCAGGCGGCGGCGGCTTCGCTCGCGGGGGATCGCACTTCTTCCAATCCGTTGCTCGTTGGTTCGGTGAAGACAAATATCGGTCACCTCGAAGCCGCGGCCGGAATGGCGGGGCTTATCAAGGTGCTCCTCTCGATTCGACATGAGAAGATTGCCGGTCAGCTGAATTTTGAAAATCCCAATCCCCGAATTGCATGGGATTCGCTGCCCGTGAAAGTGCTGTCGGATGCGACGGATTGGCCAGTCGCCGGTCGGCGGATCGCAGGTGTCAGTGCTTTCGGCATGAGTGGGACAAATGCACATGTTGTGGTGGAGTCGCCGTCTAGTGAGTCAGGCAACGCGTCCCCGAAGATTGAGCAATCGTACCCCATCGTCATCAGCGCCAAGTCCGAAGACGCCCTGTTCGAACTCGCGGGTCGTTACGCCGATTTTACGTCGCCAGCCAATGACATCGGGGACGGCGGCTTGCGGCAACTCGCGTACACCACAGGATGTTGTCGAAGCCACTTTGAGCATCGCGCGTCGTTTGTGGCGAGCAGTTGGGAAGATGCTGGCGTCAAGTTCCGGCGACTTGCAAACGGTGATGCGTCGAACGATGTGGTCGCCGGTTCTTCCGGGCGTCAAAAACCGCGAGTCGCTTGGCAGTTTACGGGGCAGGGGGCGCAATACGTTGGCATGGCCCGTGGGCTGTACGATCGTTACGCCGTGTTCCGTGCGGTGATCGACGAATGTGACGGGCGACTAACGGAGTTGCGTCCAAATTCGAAGCATCGGTTGAAGCACGTTCTGTTTGAGCATCCGTCACTGATTAACGATACGACGTGGACTCAGCCGGCGATTTTCTCCGTGCAACGCGGGCTGGTTGAGTTGTTGCAAAGTTGGGATATGCATCCCGACGCGGTTCTTGGCCACAGTGTTGGGCAGTATGCGGCGGCCTGCGTGGCGGGCGTGATGACGTGGGACGAGGGATTGCGGCTGATCAGCGAACGTGGGCGGCTGATTGGCGAGTTGCCGACAGAGAATCCTCGCGGATGCATGATGGCGGTCTTTGGCGATGCGACCGAGGCGGGGAAAGAAGTATTTCGGGAGACAAACGTTTCGCAAGCCGCGTTCAATGGCACGCATATCGTCGTGAGTGGGCCGGAACCGGACATGGAACGGGCTCGTCAGATCTATGAATCGCATGGATTGCGAACGAAGCGACTGACAACTTCGCATGCGTTTCATTCTTCGATGATGCAGCCGGCTCTCAAGCCATTCAAGGATTTCGCAAACTCTGTCGAATTCCAACCGCCGAAGCTTCCGTTGATTTGTAACGTGACGGGCGAGGTGTTGCCGGTTGACCGGCGACTGGACGGCGCTTACTGGGCGATGCACATTCTTAAACCAGTGTTGTATTCGAAGAGCGTTGATTTGGTTCGGGAGCTCGGATGCGACGCGATGCTGGAGATTGGCCCGCAGTCGATTTTGACTCGCATGGCAGCCGCGAACTGGAGCGGTTCGGCGGATTCGCTTGTTAGTTGTCAGGAAAAGAAACTCGACGCCGACGCGGCATTGCATCTGGCCATTTCGCAACTGTACGTGAAGGGAGTCACGCCAAGCTTCCGCAAGTTGCACGCAGACTATGACGGTCGGCCGATGCTCTTGCCGACTTATCCGTTTCAGCGAAAACGTTTTTGGGGGCCGGACAAACCTCGCGCTGCCCATGCCGCGCATCATACGGCTCATCCACTGCTTGGTGGCCCAGTCGGACTTGCGGGTGTGTCGAACGAAACGCGATTCGAAAGCCATGTGGATGTGGATAGTCCCGCGTGGTTGCCCGACCATCAATTGATGGGCAGTGTCGTGATGCCGGGAGCCGCGTTTGTGGAGCTCGCGCTCGCCGCTGCCGAAGGCAAACCACTTGTCGAGTTGAGTTTTGAACAACCGTTGCGGCCTTCTGGACGCACGGCGCTGCAAACTGTTTTGCGATCAGCAAATGACGGCAACAAGACCGCAGAAGAGTCTGACAAACAAGCCAAATCTTCAAAGCTCGAAGTCTGGTCGTCGGACGGCGCCGGGCAATCTGCCAACTGGACGCGAAATTTCTCCGCGACGATCGTTGATGAGAATTCTGGTACGGCCGGAACAGTTGATCTGGCGGCTCTCCAGGGCTCACTGAAACAATCGAAGACGCCGGAGGAATTCTACGATGCGATGAGCGAATTTGGGCTCGGTTACGGCCCGGCTTTTCAAACCATCGATAGCCTTCAGTATTCCGACACCGAAGTACTTTCGAGGTTGCGGTCCAAAGGCGACGTGCGCGGCTATACGATTCCGCCAACGATACTCGATGGTGCGTTGCATTCGCTCGCCGTGCGATTGATGCACGAAAATGACGGGAACTTTCTCCTGCCCGTCGGGATTGGTCGGTTCGTCTGTTATCGCAAGATCGAAACAGAAGTCTGGTGTCATGCGACATGGAAAGATCGCAGTGGCAAAACACGAACCGCAGATCTGACTCTGTTTGACGACGAAGGCAAAGTTGTTGCGTCGATTGTTGACTTGCGAGTCGAAGAAGTCAGCATTGCCGCCTTGCGGCGGATGAGCGGAATGGGGCCTGAGCGTCTGACGTATCAAACGACGTGGGAGCCATTGCGGCTGGGGCAGTCTACCGATGAAAAAACTCGCTGGATTGTTGTTGGCGGTGGTGACTCT
>CALHZT010000345.1 GCA_938040995.1 uncultured Pirellulaceae bacterium
AATCTGGCGTGAGCACAAATGCCACGCAACACTGAACTTACAACACCCCAGGCTGAGGCTGTTGCCGAGTTGGATACGGGCCTGGATCGAGCCTCGCCCGAACGCTGGACGCATGTTAAGTTGTGAAAGCTAGCAGCCTTATTCAATCCATAGCACGCCATCTTCAAAACAGTCATCCAATGAGTACCGCAACTTACGATCGTTCCGGGCTGAATTTCCTTTACCCGGAAAACTGGGAGCTAGTCGAAGACAGCATGGACGCGATCCCGCGCACCGTGGTGATCCAGTCGCCGACGGGCGCGTTTTGGTCCGTCGACATTCATCCGTTCAGCGTGTCGCGTGAGGAACTGATTGAAACCGTGGCCCAGGCCATGAAAGAAGAGTATCCGGAGATCGAATCGCATCCGATCACCGAAGAGATCCTTGGCAGCGAAGCCGTCGGATTCGACCTTTTCTTCTGTTGCCTGGATTTCGTCGTCACGTCCCGCATTCGGGCTCTCCAAGTCGGTCACGCGACTTATCTGCTGACTTACCAGGCGGAAGATCGAGATTTTGAAGAGCTTGGTGTAGTCTTTGAGGCGATGACGGTTAGCTTGCTCAAATCGGACGACGAGTAACGAGCGATCGAGAAGTCGTTGGCAGAATCGTGTGCTAGCATTCGCTTCCGACTTCAACTTCAACTCCAACGACACCGCTGCCGGGCATTCGGCAACGACGATTTCCTGGTCGTCGAGTCGTTAGCTCCCGAGCTCCATTTTCTTTCCAAGTCGACTGTGGCATAATTCGGCGAAGGCGGAAGGATTTTTCTTTCGGAAGCAAGGAGTTCCCATGACAACCGCTGAATACCATGACTGCGTTCATCACATTGGTACTGTCGCCGGTCTGGTTTGGCAGACCCTTTACGATGAACAGCCCATCTCTGTCGCCAAGCTCGCTCGAACCGTCGAAGCGCCTCGTGATGTGGTCATGCAAGCCGTCGGTTGGCTGGCGCGCGAAGGCAAAGTCGAGATTGAAGAAACTTCACGCGGACGAGTAATTCGACTTGGTGATTGAGCGGTCTCGCAGGCACCATGCGGCCAATCGGATCGCAATTCGAATTTGACGCCCTTGGGCAGCTATCGGCGTATCTTGCCGGGGTCAGCCAGCGAGGCAATGCGCTCAAGCTTGGCACCAGCTTCGAGAGCTGTCGGGGTATCGCCATGTTGATTGACCACAAAGCGATAGAATTTGCGAGCGCGAACCATCCATTGCTCCCGGTCATCCCTTGTCGGCGACTGAGCCAGAAGTGATGCATTTTCGCCAGCTTCGAACGCGGCTTTGGCCTGCCATTTCCCGATCGCTGGTGAAGCGTTTGCACCACCATAGCCATACATAACCGACTGGTACTCGCGCAACGCACGGCCGATTTCGTTCTTGGAAACGTAGACGTTGCCGAGGTAATATCGTGCTCGGGCACCGAGTTCGCCGTCATCTTTCCGCGCTGCGGCACTCAGACTCTTCACCGCCTGATCGTATTCTCCCAATGCCCGAAATGCCAAACCGGCTTCGTAAGCCGCGGTAGCGACTCGGGGGCTATCTGAGTACTCCTCCGCAAACATCTTCAGCCAGCCAAGCGCCTTCTTGTAATTTTCCAGTCGGTTGTGAGTTTGCCCGGCATGAAGACAAACCAGTTCCATTGCTTCCGGTTTGAGCGATTTGTTACCGCGAAGCGACTCGTAAACCTCGGCGGCTTCTTGCAGGCCACCGGTTTTCACAAGGCACTCGGCCATCATGAACTTTCCGTCGGCGACAAACTCGCCGTTCGGATAGTCGGTAATCTGCACCGAGAAGTTGGCTCGGGCAGGCTCATAGTTTCCCAGCTGAAAGTTTGTCCAACCAAGTTTATAGGCTGATTTCTCACGGACCGAATCGTCGCTGGCTTTGTCATAAGCCGTCTGGAAACGATCGAGAGCTTCGTCGAATTCTCTCCTGTCATACGCCATGTCACCGACGTGGAAACTCGATTCCGCAACGAGTGGGCTTTCCGAATACTCGTCAGCAACCCTGGTAAAATACTTCAACGCCGCGTCTTCTTCGCCTCGCGATTGTGCGGCCCAGCCAGCGTAGTATGTCGCCTGGTCAGCACGCGGATAGGATGGATTTTCAACCGTAATCCGACTGAGTGTCTGCGACGCGTCCCGCCAGTTTCCCAGCTCAATCTGACAAACAGCCCAGGTCAGTTGGGCGTCGCTACGCTGATCTGGCGCGGGATTCGAAGCCAGAAATGCTTCGATGTCCTGAATGCTTGCCTGATGATTCCCGACCTTTTGGCGACAAACACCCCTCAGGAATCGGGCACGATTTTCAGTCGCTGGTTCGATATCAAGATCCAGCAGACTCGAAAAAGTCGCGACAGCGGCCTGGAATTTCGAGCTGTCCATTTCTGCGGTACCCTTGCCAAGCATCGCAGCCGCTTTGAATTTCGTATCTGGAAATTTCCGAAGCAGTTCGCCGTAGTGTTGAATCGCTCCCTCATTTTCTTTCGCAGCAAGCTCGACTTCCGCGAGCTCAAACAGGGCGGACTGACACCGGGGGTGCTCCGGGTGATCACCGAGCAAACGCTTGTAGGCTCGCTTGGCATTCATGGTATCGCCAGAGCCACGGAACGCCCTGGCAAGGCGATGCCACACTTGCGGAATGTGGGCTCCACCCCGATCGCTGGCGACCGAATCCGACAGCGCCTCAATCGCTTCGTCATACTGCTTGAGCTTCAGGTTGCAGTCGCCAACGAGGTGCTGAATTCTGGCTCTCTCCGGGCCGGTTTCAATATCTTCAACGTTTCCGACAGCATCAATCGCTTCCTGGTATTTCTTCTTGCCATAGAGAACTTGCGCCAACTTGATACGCAGTTCAGGCGATTGAACATCCGCTTTTGCAGCAATCAGTTCACGAGCCGCACTTTCTGCAACCGCTGGCTTGTCGACCAGGAGCGTAGATTTCGCCTTGAGCTTCGTCACCTTTTCCGCGAGTTCGTGATCTTCGAATCGTTCCAAGAATTCGTCCGCAAGTTTTATCGACGTTTCATGTTTCCCATTCGTCGACGCAAACTGGGCCGCTTTATAGAGGGCGATCGGAGCCGTTGGTGAATCAGGGTACTCCGTATAAACCTGCCGATAGGCATCCATCGCAACGTCGTATTGACCGGCCACTTTGGCAATCGTCAGGGCGTAATCCAGTTTCAGCTCGGGCAGGTAGGGAAAGTTGGCTTTGCCTTCAGGATCGGCGAGCTGCGCTTTGGCTGCCGCTTTGTTCGTGGCAGACCAGTCGACACCGGCTCGCGCGACGCGAGTCGCCATTTCAAGATCGTCTTGCTCAAGGTAGATGCGATTCAGCCAGTGAGCGGCTTCGATCCTCGTAATTTCGTCGGTTTCGACAACCAGCCGCAACCACCTCGCCGCGTCATCGTTGCGTTCCGCGCGATAGTAGCAACGCCCGGCATCAAGCGTCGCCTGCTGAGCCAACGGAGATTCGGGATGTTCTTCAACAAGGTAAGCGTACTCGGCCGCTGCCTCTTCGTAACGCTTGAGACTCGAGAGGCAGTAAGCGTATTGATAAGCCGCTTGATCGGCGGCGTCGAACTCCTTGTCCTTTGCGGCGCGACCAAAGTACTCGGCCGCCTTTGCCAACTCGCCGTCCTGCTGATAGGCGTGAGCCAGTCGAAAACTCACGTCGCCAACGAGTACGTGGTCGTCATACTTTTTCAGGAATGACTTGAGGTTTTTCACCGCCGCAACCCGTTGCCCGATCTCCTGACGACTGGTCGCCAACGCATACAGACCTTCGGCGCGAAGTGAAGAGTCACCATGTTCTTCCACCATCTGCTGGAAAATCTCGACGGCTTTTTCGACTTTGCCCGCCTGGTAAAGCGATTCACCCTGATAGAACAACGCCTGATCGACGAGGTCGCCTTCCGGGAATTGCCGAACGTAGGAGAAGAACACGTCCGCCGCGTCTTGCAAACGCCCGGCATCGCCCTGGGCTCCGAGCATGTAATGCGACCATCCAAGGTTGATGTACGTCTCTTCGATCTGGTCGTGTTTCGGATCGGTTTTGGTGAGCTCTTTCAGAATCGTTGATGCCCTGGAATACTCTCCAGTCTGCAACAGGCAAACACCCAAATAGTGTTTCGCTTTGGGCACGAGTGGATCGTCCGCGAAATTCTTCACGAACGTGGCCCATTCACCGGCGGCTTTTGCAAACTCGCCATCATTCTGGCTGGCCGCCGCGTCGGCGTAAGCGTCATTTCCGGCGGGCGTGGAAGCCTCGGCATCCGGGTCCGCTTTGGTATTCGCGACTTGTCCCGCGGCTATTCCGACGAAAAACATCAGAGGCATCAGGAACAATGCCGTTCTGAAACTGGTTTTAGCGCAAGTCATGGGTCTCATGGCTCCGATGAAAACGATCGATCTACAGATGTGTAGGGTCGCGGATTCTAGTCGCCGGGACGAAAATACTGCCAGACCGACGCATGCCGGTTTTCGAAGCCTGCTCCTGTTCCGATTCGAAACGGAGCGGAGGGCAATGTGGTGCGATCGATTCGCTGACAGAAGTGATAGCAGCAAAGGCAACAGTTAATGCTGCAGTGTCGTCACTGCCCGTAAACATAGCGCTGCGGCAAAACAACTAAGGAACGTTCGATCAGTTAGTGTCGAATCTCCGTTCATGACGACTCAATTGACGGCCTATGGCCGTCTTCCCCGCGAACGCGGGGACCCACTCGAAGCGTATTAACACTCAACGTCTTTCCCTGCATCAAAAAGCCAATCCGATTCAATGGATTCCCGCCTGCGCGGGAAAGACGGAGTAATCTCCGTTCATGACGACTCAATTGACGGCCTAAGGCCGTCTTCCCCGCGAACGCAGGGACCCACTCGAAGCGTATTAACGCTCAATGTCTTTTCCTGCATCAAAAAGCCAATCCGATTCAATGGATTCCCGACTGCGCGGGAAAGACGGAGGAAGATCAGGCAGTAATTTCACGAACGATCTTTAATTGAGTGGCCAGCATGGCTTCCAATCAGTCCGTCGTGGCTATCAGCAAACGAGACAAAGATCAACATTTGCCGGATGTGCCTTCGCC
>CALHZT010000346.1 GCA_938040995.1 uncultured Pirellulaceae bacterium
AACCAATCAGATCATTGGCGGAATCGCACTCAGCGAGAGTGGTTCCATGTCCGCGATCGGCGCTGTGTTCATGTTTGCGATCGGCGGATTCCTGTATTGCCTGTTCGCGCTCACAGCCGGACATGTCCTGATGACTTTGCTGCAGACAACGGCAATTGGGTATCACCAACCGGAAGAATGGGAGCGGTTTGAAGCCGCCGGCTGGTTCGGTCGCGCGTTCTATCTGGTCTGCGCCCTGATCTATTCCATCCTGCCATTCGTTTTCATTACGACGTTCATTGCCGGTTTCATTCCGGTTCCTCTCCGGGTCATCGGGATCGGAACGATTGCGTTCTTTGCCTTCCCATTCGTGCTGATGTCGATGATGGACGCCGACTCTCCCGTGGTACCGTGGTCGGGTTATGTATGGAAAACGATCGGCAAGTCGCCAGGCAGCTGGTTCAAATTTTTCATGGGCACCGCCTTTGTAATGGCGCTTAGCACCATCCCTATCGTCGCTTCGGTCCATTTCCTTGGCGGTTGGGGCATGTGGTTGGCATCCGCATTTGCGATGATCGCACTGACTATCTACTTCCGGTTGCTTGGCCGGTTGGCATGGGTGCTGGATCAGTTGCCGGTCGACCCAGAAGAAAAAGACGAAGAAGCAACCGACGAGGATCTTGATTGAGCCATATATCCCTCTGTATTGCCCCTTAACCGGAGCCGACGATGCATTCGACCCTGCGACGCGCCATTCCATGGCTGGCCGGTGCGGTCATTTGCAAGACGGTGGTGACGGTATTCTGGACCTTTCGCGACTACTTCCCGCCAAACTTCGATTCGTATTTTCTGAGCGGCCGCGACGCGTATTTCTTTGGCAGTTACCGCTGGGCGTTCTATGCGCATATCATCTCTGGCCCGCTGACGTTACTTCTTGGTCTCGTGCTGGTAAACAATTCGTTTCGGCGGCGATCGAGCGGATGGCATCGACGATTGGGAAAAGTCCAGGTCGCGCTCGTTCTATTGCTCGTCGTACCAGGTGGATTGTGGATGGCTTTGAAAGCCGACGGTGGGCCGGTGGCGGTCGCTGGATTCACATCGTTGGCAGTCGCCACCTTCGCAACCTGCTTTTTCGGCTGGCGAGCCGCCATGGCGCGCCGCTTTCCAAGTCACGAAAGATGGATGCAGCGCTGCTACGTGCTACTTTGCTCAGCGGTAGTTTTGCGACTGATCGGTGGCCTCGCAACGATTCTTGAATTCGACAATTCCTGGTCGTACCCATTCGCAGCCTGGTTCAGTTGGCTGGGCCCACTGCTTGCGCTTGAATGGTGGCGCCGGTCTTTTGGGACAACACGACCAGCGTCAACAGACCGTTACAAGCGGCAATGAGATTCATCAGCTGCCAATCACAACCCGACGCGTGAGCGAGAGACCAGATACAATTGGGACTGTCGTCCCTCGCTCACGCAGCGGGTTATGACTAGATGCGAAAGCCTGCACATTACTCGAACAGTCAGTCTTCGACGACTTCACCGCCAGAGATTGTCAAAGCGGCTTCCAGCCATTCCACTGATGTGTCGAGTGAAAATGCCCAGCAATGACTATCCACAAAGGCTGCCATCGTGAGACCATTGTGACCGGTCACCCATTCTGGATTGATGGAAAGAGCGGCTTTCATGTCTACGTCGCGCGGCTCCATCCAGTGAACCGCATGCTCCTCGTCGACTTCGATAATCAAAACCGTTCTGTCGAATCCGTCAGTAATCTCGTCCATCTTTCGGGGCGTTGAACCATTGAAGCAGCAACGCTCATCATCAACCGCCACATATGTCATTCGGTCCTCGCTCCATGGCGAACTGGGGCAAATGTAGACGGAAGGAATCACTTCGATCGCTGCTGCATTGTCTGGATGGTTCCATGGTTTCGTCAAATCAATGGTCTCAAAGAGCGCCTGCTCATCCAGATAGGGAAGAATCAGGGTCCGCCAACTATGCAGTCGATTTCCTTCCTCGTCGACGGTGTATGCCGGTGGTAATGTCCCGTGCTCTAATTCGTAATTGAGGATAGCCACCGAAATTTCCCGCATTCGATGCAGGCACTGATTTCGTCTCACCGGTTCCCGAGCAGATCGCGAGAACGGAATCACCAACACAAAAGCCAGCATCAACCCCACCACAACGATCAAGAACCCAAGACATGAATATCGAGTCCGCGATTCCAGCATCGTGCTGCTAACGCTTGATCCTTCGTAGGGATTTTCACTGTCGTGTGTTTCTGTGTCATTCGAATTCAATGTGTTCACCACCACCAATTGTCAGTTGCGCCCGGCGTCGTTCTGGATCATCATCCACATACACTGTGTGAACCGCTCCATCTGCCGAGGCGGTTACCAACATACCATTGTGACTGACTGGCGATTCCGTATTCAACTTCTGAACCAACTCTTCATCGGCATCATGGGGCGACATCCAGTGAACAGCGTTCTCCGATGGTACGTCGATCACCATGATTGTCTTCGAAGTACCATCTGTGATTTCATCCAGAGACCGCGGAGCGGACCCGTCAAAGCAAAAGCCTGCTCCCACCGGCGCAAGGTAAGTTGTAAAAAAATCGTCATGTTCTGCGGCAGGACAACGATAGGCTGGCACACTTGTTTCTCGCGCAGCCGCGTTGTCCGGATGATCCCACGGCTTGGTCAAGTCGATGGACTCGTACAGCGATTTTTCTTCCAAATACGGCAGGATTAAAGTTCGCCAGCTATGAAGGCGATTGCCGGCCCCGTCAATCGTATATGCGGGCGGAAGCGCACCGTGCTCAGATTCATAATTTAGAAGCGCAAGTGAAATCTGCTTCGCATTGTTCGAGCATTGAATACGTTGTATGTATTCAGAAGAAGGGCGACCGCGGCGAGTAACTGGCAGCATCATTGCAACCAGCAATCCCAAAATGACGACCGCGCCAATCACATAACCCAGAATTCGCAACTTTGATGCTTGTGGATGCTTGATGGACGCTTCGAGAGTATCAGGGCTTTCGTAGGGATTCGATGTCATGGCAACACTCCGGGATGATCCACTGTCCTGTCACACTGACGTTACCAGATACAGCCAGCAGAACGCAAAATTTAAGCGTTTCCGTCTGATTAGTAAATTTGGACATCTTCACCTCCCGCAACGCTTGCAGCGCCGGACAATTCTTCGACATCGACCTCAAGAGAAAGTGCAGATGTGTGATTGTCGATGAACGATGCGATCACAACACCGCTGTGGCTGAGCTCCGATTCGGGACTCATTTTTTCGATTGCTTGTGTACTTGTATCCCGCGGATCCATCCAATGTACGGCCATATCTTCCGCGACTTCGATAACCATGATTGTTCTGTCGTGAGAATCCGTAATTTCAGATAACAGCCTTGGCGTAGAACCACTGAAACAGCAATCGTCTCCGTCAATCGCCAAATAAGTCGTCAGTTTCTCATTTGCCCACCTACCACTCGGACAGACATACGGCAAGACAATCGTTTCACGTGCTTGTGCGTTGTCTGGATGATCCCACGGCTTTGACAAATCAATAGACTCGTAAAGCGCCTGCTCCTCCAGGTACGGAAGGATCAATGTGCGCCAGCTATGAAGACGATTACCGTTTTCATCGACGGTATAGGCGGGCGGGAAACGGCCAGTTGCCGATTCGTAGTTCCGGATCGCCAAGGCGATCTGTCGCATATTGTTGTGGCAACCGTTTCGTCGAGCAGCTTCAGATGCCTGTCGCCTGGCTGGCAACAAGAAGGCAACAAGCAATCCCAGAACAAGAATGACAACAACAAACTCAGCCAGTCCAAATCGCTTTGGCGCCGTCTCTTTTGTCGACGGATTCAGCGATGCGGTATCGTCTGGACTTTCGTAAGGGTTTGATGTCATGGCAATTTTCCGAAATGAATCACTGTCCTGTCATGTTGGGCATTCCCGCGAAACAACCACTCACAGACGAATCTAAAAGTAGGCCGGCACCAGCGACGAGACGATCGTCAATCTGGCACTGGGTAATGTCGCGCAGTGCCGGCAATTCCGGTCAAAGCACACACTTAACGTCAAGAGGCTTCTGTTGCCGGAACTGCGCTGCATTCAACCGCAGGAACTACCAGCCCAAATCACCGCCTGTTCAGCCTCCGTGCTTTCCCAACCGATCGCGTCGCGAGTGAACCAGAAATCGTGCATAGATGTGAATTAGTCGTCAAGCCACACATCCTCACCGCCTGCAATTGTCAGCATCGCCCGACGATTCTCACGTGACTGATTGAGCGAGACAGAATGCACCGAACCATCGCCCAACGACATGATAAATACACCGGAATGATTGAAGTTGGAATCCTCACCCATCGCCAGGATCTTCTTCTCATCGGCATCATTTGGTGACATCCAGTGGACAGCATTCTCGGCTGGTACGTCGATCACCGTGATTGTCCTGGACGCGCCATCTGCAATTTCATTCAAGGCTCGCGGCGTTGATCCGTTGAAACAAAATTCTGGCCCGTTGGCCGCGAGATACGTAGTCAGAAACTCTTCGCGACCTGCGGAAGGGCAGCAATATGCGTGAATTTCGGTTTCGAAGGCAGCAGCATTGTCTGGATGGTCCCATGCCTTGTCCAAATCGATGGACTCGTAAAGCGACTTTTCTTCCAAGTACGGCAGGATCAACGTGCGCCAACTATGAAGTCGATTTCCGTCTTCATCAACCGTATAAGCTGGCGGCAACGAACCATTTTCAGACTCGTAGTTCAGGAGCGCCAACGATATTTGTCGCATGTTGTTCATGCAATGAACACGACGAGCAGTTCCATGAGCTGATCCGCGAAACATCATCGGAGTCATCAACGCAACAAGAAGACCCAAAATGACAACTGCGCCAATCACATAGCCAAAAATTCGAAAATGCGGTGCGCTTTGTGGATGTTCGACGGACGCTTCGGGAGTATCTGGACTTTCGTAAGGATTCGATGTCATGGCAATTCTCCGGGATGAATCACTGTCCTGTCATACTGACACTACCGTGTTCACGCACGTAGAAGCAAATAATTGGGCGTTCACGCAATAGTCGCCCGCGGAGCAAAAGACGACTATGGATCAACCGGCGTTGCGCCTGCGGGTGGCGTGCCGCCACCATCCCTGACGTATCTGGATCGGTTTGCTGCGTACTCGTCTGACGATATTTCTTCAGACGACCCATCAACGTCCCCAGAAACGGATTGCTCCAGCAGCTTTGCCAGATAAGGACGACACCAGCCACACCCTGTCCCCGCACCACCACATTCGCTCAGCTGCGAGGCGACTTTGGGCTTTTCGATGCGGATGTAATTGGTGACTTTGCGCTTTGTGATATGAAAGCACAGGCAAAGTTCATCGTCAGGTTGCATAGAATGGCTTCGAGTAAATGTTGGGCATGGAGGAATGCGGGTAACTTTGTCGGGAAGGCGAGGCTGGGGTGTTGTAAAGTTGGCTTGCAGCGGATTTTACGTTGCCCAAAACGGACCCGAACTGTTGCAAATACATCGACGCGTTTGGCCGCTCCTCCCCGTCGCTAAGGCTCCGACCCTCCTCACGCGACGCGTGGTATGCCCTGCTCATTCTTCGCATGCCACCACTGCGTCGGAGGAGGGTTGCATGGGGCGAGCCGCCGAGGCCAG